>JBCBYJ010000070.1:0-8382 GCA_039815905.1 Pseudomonadota bacterium
GTTCAAGCCTGCTTTAGCGGATCTGGCGGTGGAACATCTCTCACCGATCACCGATGAGATGCGCCGGCTGTTAGATGATCCGGCAGAGATTGATGCGGCGCTTGCCAAAGGCGCGGCTAAAGCCAATGCAGTCGCTGAACCGATCATTGAAGAGGTGCGGCGCGTTGTGGGCTTCTGGCAAGTTTGAGAATGGGTTAGATAGGCCGAGCTTCAGACAAGGACCTCTCAGAATGCTTCGATACACGGTTCCGACCGCTCTGCTCGCTCTGGCCGCCGCGTGTGCGCCCACCCCGCCGGCCCCTGAGACGAGCGGGCCGGTGCTGTCTTATACTGACGCGTTTGTGATGGAGCCGATTGGCGGGCGAGATCTCACCATGGGCGGCGTTTCGATTAGCGTCGAAGGGGGAGATGTGACCCTAAAGGCAGCCAACTCGCCGAGCTTTGGCGCCATCGAATTGCACACAATGGCAATGAATGATGGCAAGATGCAAATGCGCCAGGTCGAAGGATTTGAGATTGCCGATGGCGGGTCTTTGCAGCTTGAACGCGGCGGCGATCATATGATGATGTTTGATGTCGGCTCGGATGTCATTGCCGGAGACACCGTTGATATCACTTTAAATTTCACCACCGATGGCGCGCCGCTGACCCTGGTGATAGAAGCGGATGTTAGGGCCGTCGGAGAATAAACATGTCAGACCTCACACAAGAACAACAAGACCGGCTGGATGCGATTGCGTTTCGCCGGCTCCTGTCGCACTTGGATCAGCGCAAAGACGTGCAGAATATCGATCTCATGATTCTTGCCGACTTTTGCCGCAATTGCCTCGGCGATTGGTATCGCGATGCGGCCGAGGCAGAAGGCCTCGAAATGTCGAAAGACGCCGCCCGTGCGCGCGTTTACGGCATGCCGTATGCCGACTGGAAAGCGAACCATCAAACCGAGGCAACGCCCGAGCAAATGGCGGCGTTCCAAGCCCGTAAGCCAGCTTAGTAGGATAAGCGTTTAACCGATATGGAAATGCAGGTTTAGTCGTCGGCCTCGGCGGCGTCGATCTCGTCCATGATGTTTCGGACGATGACTTCAACTTGGACGTCGTGGGTCTCATCGATGCCGGCCTCGCTCATGGCTTGGCCCAGCAGCACTTCGATATCGGCTTCAGACAGCTCTTCGCCAGATCCGGCGCGTTTGACGATGATGGTCTTTGTCGACGAGGTCGACACTTCGCCGCGAATATCGCCATCCTCTGCGTCGCTAAATTCAAGTACTTTGACTTTGGCTTTCGTCACTTTTCTTCCGTCATCGCTGTCGTCAGAGACGGAACTGCGCACGACAATGTGATTGCCCGCGGCTTCGAGCTCTGCTTGGCTGACGCCGCCAGATCCATCCGTGTCCAATTGCTCAATAATATCGGCATCCTGGCCCGGCAGAATTTCGCCTTCCGTGATGATGCCATCCTTATTCTTGTCGAGGCGCTCAAATGCGGTTGAGTCCGCCGCCGATGGCAAGGCCGCGATGGAAAATACGCCGAGCGCAGCGCCTGTGGCTGTGGCGAGGGTTTTAAGTCTATGTCGTGCGAGGGTCATTGTGATCTCCTGAACCGGATTGGGGGTTTCGGCCAGTCGAGCGTCTTCGATATAGGTGACGATGAAGTCACGCAAAGCCTGTGAAGCGGTCTCGCCGCGGGTGCGGGTCGCCTCCATAAAGGCGCGCTTCTGTTCATAAGGCAGGCGAATGTCGAGACTTTCGCTCTTTTTTTCTTTGCGTCGTTTCATCTCGCAACCGATCGAATGGGCTGGACCAGTGACCCTCACTGAGGAGATCTCAGCCTTTAATAAAAGGATGAAGCTGCCAAGACGCCACTAAAAAAGTGTCGGGACAAATTTTCTGCTTTTATATCAGTCCGATAAGCGGGGCCGAAATCAGCAATCCGATGCCGAGAACGAGACGATAAATCACAAAAGGCAAAAAGCTCATGCGTTTTAACAGCGTCATTAGAACATGGATTGAGGCAATCCCGGACACAAAAGCCAGCAGCGCGACGATTAAACCATCCTGCAATGTCACGACGCTGCCCGCGGCGTCGGCATCCACCAAACCGTAAGCGCCATACAGCCCCGCTGCGGCGAGGATCGGGGCACCGATCAGCATCGAGAACCGCGCTGCTTCGGTGCGCTCATAGCCAAGCGCCCGGGCGGCGGTCATCGTGATGCCGGACCGGCTGGTGCCTGGGATCAGCGCGGCAATGGCCTGCGTTGCGCCAATCATTGCTGCATGGCCGAGCGTCATATCGGCTTCGGTTTTATCCTTGCCGCCTTTCACATCTGCCCACCAAAGCAATAGGCCGAATCCGATTGTTGCCCCGGCCACAGTCCAGACGCTGCGCAAGTGCGCTTTGAGACTGTCTGGGACGGCCACTTCATAGCCAATCGCGGCGATCACAGCGATCGGTGTTGCAACGATAATGCAGAGCGCGAGTTTTGCTCCGCGGGACAGATCCGCGGTTCGAAAGGCCGCCCCGATCAGTTCAAATCCCCCGAGCACGGCGGCAGCGACATCTTTGCGGAAATAGATCAACATGGCGGCCAAAGTGCCAAGATTGGACACCGCATTGATGAGCAATTCGTCGCGCCCTTCGAGGGTGAAGAAATTGGCCGCCAACAAGACATGTCCAGACGATGAAATGGGCAGCCATTCCGTCAGGCCTTGGATCACGGCAATGATAAAGAGTTGGAACAAGGACATTGTGCATCCAGTCGAGCCAGTCAGAACTTCGGGATTTCGCATACTTCGCTTGAAACCGCATCACGTATTATGAATATCACTATGATATAAATTGTACTAAGGTGGCGCTCCAGTTTAAGAAAAAATAGATTTTTATGATAGTTCAGATATCATAATGATATAGAGTGGTAGAAAAATGCCCTTGCGGCGTGTTTTGGCGGGCGTCATAAGCATATCTCTTTCCTTTGGAGGCCCTAATGGCAGAAAACATGCTGCAATTCATCAAGGTCGAACGCGCGATGCCGAAAAAACGATCGGCGAAAGCGCGCAAAGTGGACTTTAATGAGATTTACTCGGACTATGCCAAGACGAGCGCCAAGGCGCAGGCCTCTCGCTGTTCACAATGCGGCGTGCCGTTTTGCCAGCAAGGCTGCCCGCTCGCCAACAATATCCCGGACTGGCTGAAGCTCGCCGCCGAGGATCGCTTGGAAGAGGCTTATGCCGTATCTAGCGCGACCAATAATATGCCTGAAATCTGTGGCCGAATCTGTCCGCAAGACCGTTTATGCGAAGGGATTTGTACGATTGAGCAATCCGGTCATGGCACCGTAACGATCGGATCGATTGAGCGCTATATCACTGACACGGCTTGGGAAAAGGGCTGGATCAAGCCGATTAAGCCACCGCGCGAGCGACCCCAATCGGCGGGCATTATCGGGGCCGGCCCTGGCGGGCTCGCGGCGGCTGAACAGCTGCGCCGCAAAGGCTATCAAGTCACCGTCTATGATCGCTATGATCGCGGCGGCGGACTTTTGGTCTATGGGATTCCGGGCTTCAAGCTTGAAAAGGATATCGTCGAGCGCCGCATCAAGCATTTGGAAGCGAGCGGCATCACGTTCAAATTCAATTGCGATATTGGCCAAGACATCTCATTAAGTGATCTGCGCGACAGCCATGACACGGTGCTAATCGCCACCGGCGTTTATAAGGCGCGCAACTTGAAAGTGCCTGGGGTGGGCGCCGATGGGGTCTATCCGGCGCTCGAATTCTTGACCGCCTCGAACCGGACCGGATTTGGCGACAAAGTCGAAGCCTTTGAAGACGGCTCTTTAAATGCCGCTAAGAAGCGCGTCATTGTTATTGGCGGCGGCGACACGGCAATGGATTGCGTGCGCACCGCGGTGCGCCAAGGCGCGACTTCCGTGACGTGTCTTTATCGGCGCGACCGAACGAATATGCCGGGGTCCCAGCGCGAAGTTGCGAACGCCGAAGAAGAGGGCGTGAAGTTTGAGTGGCTGTCGGGCCCTGAGGCGGTCTTGTCCACCAAAGCCAACAAAGTGCGCGGGGTAAAAGTGCGGCGCATGAAGCTCGGCGCGCCGGACGCGTCCGGGCGTCAATCGCCGGAAAAGACCGACAAGACGGTCGATATGAAAGCCGATATGGTGATCAAAGCGCTTGGCTTTGATCCCGAAGATCTGATCGTTTTGTTCGATGAACCTTCATTGCGGGTCAATCGCTGGGGCGCGATCCAAGTCGATTTTGAGACCATGGAAACCAGTCTGTCTGGGGTCTATGCCGCAGGTGATATTGTCCGCGGCGCATCGCTCGTGGTCTGGGCGATTGTCGATGGGCGGCAAGCCGCAGAACAAATGCACAAAGCCATGCGCGCCGTCGCACGGCAGGAAAAGGTCGCCGCAGAATGAGTGATTTTGTCGAAACTTATCTCGCCAATCGCGAGCGTCTGATCGATGCGCATGCCTATAATCCAGAAGACGAGCACAGCGCCTGCGGGGTCGGCTTAGTCGCCGCTCTCGATGGCAAGCCGCGCCGCGAAATCGTCGAAATGGGCATCAAAGCGCTGAAAAATGTCTGGCACCGTGGGGCCGTCGATGCGGATGGTAAAACTGGCGATGGTGCGGGCATTCGCGTCGAGGTGCCGCAAGAGTTTTTCCGCTATCAGGTCAGCCGCTGTGGTCATACGCCAACCGAGGATCCAATTTGCGTCGGACAGATCTTTCTGCCGCGCACAGATCTCGGCCAACAGGAGGCCGCGCGAGCGATTGTCGAAACCGAGATTTTGCATTTTGGCTTCTATATTTATGGCTGGCGGCAACCGCCGGTCGATGTCTCTATCATTGGCCAAAAAGCCCAAGACACCCGGCCAGAGATTGAGCAAATCATGTTCCGCGATGATGGCAATCGCGATGCTGAAGAGTTGGAGCGGGCGCTCTATATTTGTCGGCGCCGGATTGAACGCCGCGCCCGTGAAGCCGGGATTCCGGGGTTCTATATCTGCTCCCTCAGCCACAAGTCTCTGATTTACAAAGGCATGTTCCTCGCTGAGGATATTGATAATTTCTATCTCGACTTGCGCGATGAGCGATTTGAGTCGGCGATTGCGATTTATCATCAGCGCTATTCCACCAATACGTTCCCGCAATGGGCGTTGGCGCAGCCGTTTCGGATGCTGGCGCATAATGGTGAGATCAATACGCTGCGCGGCAATCTTAACTGGATGAAGAGCCACGAAATCAAGATGGTTTCAGGGACATTTGGCGACTATGTTGATGATGTAAAGCCGGTCGCGCCGCAGGGCAGTTCCGACTCTGGCGCGCTGGACGCCGTGTTCGAAATTCTCTGCAAAGCCGGTCGTACGGCGCCAATGACCAAAGCGCTTCTGATCCCAGAAGCCTGGTCGAAGCGCGCCTCGATCATGCCGGAGAAACATGCGGCGCTTTATGCCTATTGCAATTCGGTGATGGAGCCTTGGGACGGACCGGCCGCAGTCTGTGCCTATGATGGCCGCTGGGCGGTCGCTGGTTTGGACCGCAATGGGTTGAGGCCTTTGCGCTATGCGCTGACTGGAGATGGCATTCTCGCCGTTGGCTCCGAAACCGGCATGTGTCCGCTGACCGGACACGAAGTCGTGCGCCGAGGACATGTTCAAGCTGGCGGTATGATCGCCGCGGATCTCGGCACCGGAAAATTTTACGAGCATGCCGAAATTGTCGATGAGCTTGCCGATGAGCACCCATACGAAGACTGGTTGAAGAATGTCCGCGATCTCGACCCAGAGATCGGCCCCGGACCGGAGCCGCGCCTGTATGATACAGAACAGCTTTTGCGACGCCAGAAAGTGTCCGGCTTCACGCTGGAAACGCTGGAGCTCATCCTTGCGCCTATGGCCGAGAATGCCAAAGAGGCCATCGGCTCTATGGGCGATGACAGCCCAGTTGCGGTTCTGTCCGAGACGTTCCGTCCGCTATCACATTTCTTCCGTCAGAATTTCAGCCAGGTGACCAATCCACCGGTCGATCCGCTGCGCGAAGATCGGGTGATGAGCCTGAAAACGCGGTTTAAAAATCTCGGCAATGTCCTGACCACCGATAAGACCCAACAAGACGTATTTGTCCTCGACAGCCCGGTGCTCTCAACCGGCATGTATGACCGGCTGATCGGCATGCTCGGCAAGGGCGTGCAAGAGATTGATTGTACGTTTGACCTGGATCAGGCAACCGGCAATGGCGGGTCATTGCAGGCCGGGCTGTCGCGCATTCGCCAAGAAGCTGAAGACGCAGTCCGAGCCGGGCGCGAACACATCGTTCTAACGGATGAGCGCCAAGGCGGCTCCAATGTCGCGATCCCGATGATTTTGGCGACCGGTGCCGTGCATTCTCATCTGGTGGCGCAGGGCTTGCGGACGTTCTGCTCGATCACCGTGCGCTCAGCTGAGTGTGTTGATACGCATTATTTCGCCGTTTTGATCGGTGTCGGCGCGACTTGCGTGAACGCTTATCTTGCCCAAGATGCCATTGCTGACCGTCATGCTCGCGACTTGCTTGGCGATATCACGATTGGCCAAGCGGTATTAAATTTCAAAACTGCGATTGAGGCAGGCCTGTTAAAGATCATGTCGAAGATGGGGATCTCGGTGATCTCCTCTTATCGCGGGGGCTATAATTTCGAAGCGCTCGGCCTATCGCGCGCTTTGGTTGCGGACTATTTCCCAGGTCTTGCAAGCCGGATTTCAGGGCTCGGCCTTGCGGGGATCGAAGAGAATGCCGTGGCGCGGCATGAAGATGCGTTTGACGAAGATGTCATCGCCTTGCCTGTGGGCGGCTTCTATCGCCTGCGCGCGCGCTCTGAGCCGCATGCCTTGGACGGTAATCTGATCCATATGCTGCAGGCCGCATGTGATCGCGACGAATACGCGCTGTTTGAAAAATATGCGAGCGCCGTAAACAATCGCGAACAGCCGATCCAGTTGCGCGACTTGCTCGATTTCAAAGCGGCGGGTCCGAAAGAGCCATTGGAACGCGTACAATCGGTCAATGAAATTCGTAAACGGTTCGTCACTCCTGGCATGTCGCTCGGCGCACTGAGCCCGGAAGCACATGGGACGCTGAATGTCGCGATGAACCGGATCGGGGCCAAATCGGTCTCCGGCGAAGGCGGCGAAGTGCGCGAGCGCTATCGCCCGCTGCCCAATGGCGACAATATGAACTCGGCCGTGAAGCAAGTGGCCTCTGGGCGGTTTGGCGTAACGGCTGAATATTTGAACAATTGCCGCGAAATTGAAATCAAAGTTGCACAAGGTGCTAAGCCGGGCGAGGGCGGTCAGCTGCCGGGTTTTAAAGTCACCGAATTCATCGCTAAAAACCGTCACGCGACCCCGGGGGTCACTCTGATCAGTCCGCCGCCGCATCATGACATCTATTCGATCGAAGACCTTGCGCAGTTGATTTATGATCTCAAACAGATCAACCCGGACTGCCGTGTCTGTGTGAAACTGGTGGCGCAATCCGGGGTCGGCACCGTCGCTGCCGGGGTCGCCAAAGCGAAAGCCGATGTCATCTTGATCGCCGGCGGTGTCGGTGGCACAGGTGCCTCGCCGCAGACCAGTATCAAATATGCTGGCCTGCCTTGGGAAATGGGTCTGGCGGAAGCGCATCAAGTGCTCAGCCTGAACAATCTCAGAGACAAAGTGACGTTACGCACCGATGGCGGTCTGCGGACGGGCCGCGATATTGTGATTGCCGCCATGCTGGGCGCTGAAGAGTATGGGATCGGCACCGCTTCTTTGGTCGCGATGGGCTGTATCATGGTGCGTCAGTGCCACTCGAACACCTGTCCTGTCGGTGTGTGCACGCAAGATGAGGCGCTGCGCGCGAAATTCACGGGCAATGCTGACAAAGTCATCAATCTGATGAGTTTTATCGCCGAAGATGTCCGCCGGATCTTGGCATCGCTCGGGCTCAACTCGCTCGATGAAGCGATTGGCCGAACCGATCTCTTAGCGCAGGTCTCACGCGGAGCTCCGCATCTCGACGATCTCGATTTGAACCCGCTTTTGGTGCAAGTCGATACTGCCGAACCAGTCATCTATGAAGCCGATCGACGCGAAGACGTGCCGGACACATTGGATGCCCAAATCCTGCGAGATGGCGAGCCGTTCTTTGAGCGCGGCGAGAAAATGCAGCTCACATATGAGGTGCAAAACGTCCTGCGCACGATTGGGGCGCGAGCGAGCTCTGCCATCGTCCGCAAATTTGGCGAGAAAGCCCTACCGGAAGGTCGGCTCCATATCCGGCTCACCGGCAGCGCGGGCCAATCGCTCGGCGCGTTTAGCGTTCAAGCAGCAAGCCTTGAACGCTAAA
>JBCBYJ010000071.1:0-8381 GCA_039815905.1 Pseudomonadota bacterium
CATCGTGTCTTGGAAATCCGGCCAGCGCGTTGTCGGCGCTTCAAATGTTGCGCCATCGCCGTCACCCGGGTGCTGGACAGCGACAAATAATGTGCCGCCATCCTGTGTGAAACGCGGGCCACAGACTTCGGCGCCGATTGGGGCTCTGAAAAAGGCTTTGCTGGTGCCGCGCCCATCGCCTGTGGTTTCCATGGCCCAAACGCCGTCAGCGGCGCCCGTGCTCGAATTGCCATCGGTTGAGACCCACAGACGCCCGCTTGGATCTATGGCGCAATTGTCAGGGCTGCCATACCAGCCTTGCTCGGACGTGCGCGGGTTCCAGGTGGCCCCAATGTCGGCCGTGCTGGGATCGCCGCAGCGGACCAGAATTTCCCAGCGCGACTGCGTGGCCGTGAAGTCGCCATCTGGCTCGGTGATCTCAATAATATGTCCATAGCGATTGTCGGCGCGCGGATTGGCGGCATCGACTTCATCTTCGGTGCGGCGATTATTATTGGTCAGCATCACCCAGACTTTACCCGTGCGGCTGTCCGGTTCGACATCTTCAGGGCGGTCCATTGGCGTCGCGCCAAGCAAATCTGCCGCGAGCCGTGTATGAACCAAAACATCTGCCTGCGACGTGAAACCATGCTCCGGGTTGAGCAGCCCTTCGCCATAGGTCAGTGGCATCCACTCAACATAGCCATCTTCGTCAAACCGCGCGACATAGAGCGTGCCCGTGTCCAGCAGGTCGCGGTTTTGGTCCGACGCATTCGCCTCATAGCGCCCTGCGGTCACAAACTTATAGACATAATCAAAGCGCTGGTCGTCGCCCATATAGATCACCACGCGGCCATCGGGCGCGACTACGCTTTCGGCGCCTTCATGCTTAAATCGCCCGAGCGCGGTGCGCTTTTTGGGCGTTGAGGTCGGGTCCATTGGATCGACTTCGACCACCCATCCGAAGCGATTGGGCTCATTCGGTTCTTTGCCGACATCATACCGATCAATATGGCGCCCCCATTGATACCAGCCGCCTGGCACGCCGTAGCGCTGATGATTTTCCGTTTCTGGATGATCTGCTGGAAGCTCGCCCAAAAAGTTGCCGTTAAAGTTCTCTTCGGCCATCAACCATGTGCCCCAGGGCGTGATGCCTCCGGCGCAATTGTTCATCGTCCCGGCCACCCATCGCCCGGCTGGGTCTTCCGAGGTCTTCATCCGCTCCGACCCCGCCGCCGGCCCGGTCAGTTCCATCGGAGTGAGATGCGCGGTGATGCGCCGATTATATGGGCTTCCCACAACCGTGTCCCACCCCTCAGCCCCGCGGGCGAGTTCAACCACACTGCCGCCATGGGCCGCCATTTCGGTCAAGCAGCGGTCGCGCGTCATTGAGTCGGGATAGGTCGCGGCCACACCGGGCTGCATCAATGGGGTCGAGACATATTCGTGATTGACGCAAAGCAAGCCGCGCGCCTCACCATTTGCGCCCTCACCCAACGGGACGAAACCAAGATAATCATTATTATAGCCGAACTGTTTCAACTGAGCCGCTTCAGATTGCGCCATCGGGTCAAATGCCGGGCTGTCTTGAAACAATGGATCGCCCCATCGCACGACGATATCAGCTGTATAGCCGGGCGGGACGTGATGGACCTCGTCCAAGCCCCGCATGATTTCCTCAAACGGGAAGGACGCGGCGTCGCCTTCTGCAAGGACAGGGTCGGCGCCGCGGGTGGCACAGCCTGACAGGATCACACTCCCCGAGGCCGCCAATCCGCCTAACACACCGCGTCGGCTGAGCCGGACGTCAATCATGTCGCTAATGGTCTTTGCCCCGGCCGAAATGCGGGGATTTGAGGATTGGTTTTCAGACTGATCCACGAACAAGCTCCAACGGTTATTCCCGCACCTCATTATGGGTCGGGTATGACAGTTTTAGGACTTTTCTCGCGGCGCGATATTGGTGATTAGGTCGCAATTTCCTGTTTGCGCCAAATTGGGAACGGATCTGAAAGCGCCCGGCTTTCTGGATTGAAATCATCCGGCAGCAAGGCCGCATCAAGCCGCGCTTGCAAGCGCGGCCAATCGATGTCTGCGCCAATAAAGACCAGCTCCTGACGGCGATCGCCCCATGGCTCTTGCCAATGCGATTGAAGATAATCGCGCAAGGCGGCGCTTTCGGGCCAGCGCTCTTGCGGCACCGAGGCCCACCACGTGCCCAAGGGCGAAATGCTTGAAAGCGCCCCCGCGAGCGAAAACTCTGCTAGCCATTCCGGACGAGTCGCGACCCAAAAATGACCTTTGGCCCGAATCACCCCGGGCAATTCGCCGTTCAACACATCATTGATGGCTTGCGGATCGAACGGTCGACGCGCGCGATAAACGTGTGACGTGACGCCATATTCTTCGGTCTCGGGCACGTGATCAGCGAAGCCGTACAACTCTTTCGCCCACATTGGATGGGTTTCGGCTTTTTCAAAATCGAACAAACCCGTGTCGAAAATCTTAGCCGGTGGCACGTCAGAATAATTGGCTTCGATGATTTGCGCATCTGCGTTTAAGCTGCGAATGATTTTGCGCGCCGCATCGACTTGTCCGGCGCTCGCATCATCGACTTTGTTGAGGACAACAATATCGGCAAACTCTATTTGATCGGTCAGCAAGTGAACCAATGTGCGCTCATCTTCTTGCCCGAGCACTTCGCCGCGATCTTTCAGAAAATCATGGCTCGAATAGTCTTTGAGAAGATTGACCGCGTCGACCACGGTCACCATCGTGTCGATGCGCGCGACATCGGACAGGCTCTCCCCCTGTTCGTCGCGAAAGTCGAACGTCGCCGCAACCGGCAAGGGTTCTGAAATTCCCGTCGATTCAATCAACAAATAGTCAAACCGGTCTTCTTCCGCCAAGCGCCGCACTTCGGCCAGCAAATCATCGCGCAAGGTGCAGCAAATGCAGCCATTTGACATCTCTACCAGCGTTTCATCTGTGCGGCTCAGTTCTGCGCCTTCACGGACCAAGTCGGCATCAATGTTCACTTCTGACATATCATTGACGATGACCGCGACGCGTCGGCCTTCGCGATTGTTCAGCACGCGATTTAACAGCGTGGTTTTCCCGGCCCCCAGAAAGCCGGACAGCACAGTGACCGGGAGGCGGTTGCTTGGATCTATTTGAGCTTGAGACATGGCACACGATCTTCGATGATTGGGAATTTGGCCATGGATATAGGACCAAATCCGAGAATGCAATGTTATATCATATCAATCTCAGTCGCGGCGAAGGATGGGCACGCGCAGGGCTCTAAAACCAGGGTCGCAGGCGCGACCGTCACGTCTTGACTGACGCGACCGGACCGAGCGATCCCGCTACGCCTCGACTGAAGCTGAAAGCCGGTGTTTAGGCGGACACGGTGTCAGAGATCGCTCAGACTGAGGGTTTTTCGACCCGCATTTCGATTTCTGCCTATGCTTGTTCAATTCGCACACTATGCTGATCTCGATGGGCCGACTGATTGCAATTTCCAATCGCACCGCCGCGGATCCGAGCGCGCGCGCGGGCGGACTGGCTGTGGCGGTCTGGGAATCCTTGAAATCGACGGGCGGGGTCTGGTTCGGATGGTCAGGTGACATTGTCGAGCAGTCCAATCGCACCGTCCATCAATTGATAGATGATGGCGTCGAATTTGTGCTGACCGACTTCACCGAGAAAGAGCATGATCAGTATTATCTGCATTATGCCAATTCTGTGCTGTGGCCGGTCTTTCATTATCGGCTTGATCTGGCGTCTTTTGATAGCGAGGCGTTTGAGGTTTATGCTGCGGTCAATCAACGCGTGGCCAATCTGGTCGCTGAACGGGCGGAGCCAGGCGACTCGATTTGGGTGCATGATTATCACTTCTTGCTGATGGGGGATTCGCTGCGCCGGGCCGGATGGGATGGGCCGATCGGTTTCTTCTTACACATCCCCTTCCCACCGCCGGAAATGTTCCGCGCCCTGCCCGAGCATTTGTGGATCGCGCGCGCCATGTGCAGCTTTTCGGTTTTAGGGTTCCAGTCTGAGAATGATCGCTCAAACTTCACGCGTTATTTGGTTGAGGAATGCAAAGCGGTCGACCTTGGCGATGGCCGGTATGAAGTCTTTGCCACAACGGTCAAAATCGCAGCCTATCCGATCGGCATTGACGCTTTGAGCTTTCAAGCCGCTGCCCGAACCGAAAGAGCCGATGAAGCGGCCGTGCGGATCGGTCGCTTTTTAGGCGGGCGCTCCCTCGTTATGGGCGTTGACCGGATGGATTATTCGAAAGGCTTGCCTGAACGGTTTGAGGCGGTGGGACGCCTGTTTGATGACTATCCCGAAATCCACGGCAAAGTATCGGTGACGCAAGTCGCGCCGCCGTCCCGCAGCAAAGTCGAAGAGTATAAAGAGCTCAGACAAACGCTCGACCGATTGGCCGGGCGCATCAATGGAGATCATGGCGATCTCGACTGGATCCCGCTGCGCTATCTGGCGCGTTCTTACGAGCGGGAGGAATTGGCCGGCCTGTTCCGGATTGCCCGCGTCGCTCTGGTGACGCCTCTGCGAGACGGTATGAACCTGGTCTGTAAAGAGTTCATCATGGCCCAAGACGCGGATGATCCCGGCGTTTTGATCTTGTCTGAGTTTGCCGGCGCCGCCGAGCAGCTAAAAGCCGCGCTCTTGGTCAATCCGCACGATACGGGCAAATTGGCGGAGACCATCCATCACGCGCTCACCATGCCGCTTGAGGAGCGCAAAGAACGTTGGGAGGCTTTGCGAGATGTCGTCGTCGAACAAGACGTCAATTGGTGGCGCCAGAACTTCCTGAAAGATCTGGGTTCACTCCAGGCCAAAGACTCGTAAACCTGCTGGCATGATGACGGATTCGCGCTCTTCCCTCGCAGCGCCGCCACTGATTGGCGAAGACCATGCGCTGTTTCTTGATTTTGACGGCACGCTGGCACCTTTGCAGGATGATCCAGACACGGTCGCCTTGCCGGATGAAGGCGCGCCATTATTGCTGACCCTAAAAGATCAAATGCACGGGGCGTTAGCTCTGATTAGCGGACGCAGCGCCGAGGATCTGACCAAACGCACGCCCATCGCGCTGTGGCGGATCGGCGCACATGGCTTAGACCTTTGTCCCCCGGGTGCCCCCGCACCGCCCCGTCATGCGCCCTTCCCGGCCGACTTAAAGGCGCGGCTGCAGACGGTTCTGGAGCCGTTCGAACAGGTCAGACTTGAAGAAAAAGGCCGCGTCGCAGCCATTCATTATCGGCAAAATCCAACGATCGGCCCACCCTTGTTTGAGGCGCTCGAGACGCTTGTAAGAGATCTGCCAGCCTATCGGGTCCAACACGGCAAAATGGTGATCGAGTTGAAACCCGACGGCGCCAATAAAGGCGCAGCGCTCAGAGCCATGTGCGCCGCGCCGCCTTTTGCGGGCCGCGTGCCGGTCATGATTGGCGATGACACCACAGACGAAGACGCGATGCGCGTCGCGATCGACCTCGGTGGGTTCGGCATCAAAGTCGGGGACGGTACAACCTGTGCCCCCTATCATTTGGCTGACCCAGATGCGGTCTGGGCATGGATAAGAAAGGTCGTGAATGAGCACGCTTGAATTGGGCATTATCGGCAATGGCACCGTTGCCGCCTTGATAGATCCGAACGCGTCCATCCAATGGATGTGCCTGCCGCGGCTAGATGGCGAGCCGGTCTTTAATGCTTTGCTCGGCGGTGGCGGCGCGTTCTCGGTCACGCTGGCCGATCAAGTCGAGGCGAAACAGACCTATGTGCGCAATACCGCCGTGATTGAAACCGTGCTGACCTCCGCAGATGGCTCAGCCATCCGGATCACAGACTTCGCCCCGCGGTTTCCTGATCGGGGCCGATTGTTTCGCCCAGCCTCGATCGTGCGCCGGATTACACCGCTCTGTGGGATGCCGCGGATCACGGTGAACCTGAAAGCCGAAACCGAGCGCGGCGGGCGGACCATTCTGCGCCGCCGCGGCGTGTCGCATATCCGCTTCCCCGACCAGGAGTTTGACTTTCGCGTCACGACGGATGCCCCGGTGTCTTATGTCATGGATGATCGCGAGTTCGTGCTCGACCAAGAGATCAGCTTCATTCTCGGCCCAGATGAGTCCCTGTCTGATGACCCGGAGTCGATTGCCAGCGACTGGCTGCAGCGCACCTTGCACAATTGGCAAGAATGGGCGCGCCGCCTGGCGACGCCGCCAGAATGGCAAGAAGCGGTGATCCGCGCCGCCATCACGCTGAAACTCTGCGTCTATGAAGAGACCGGCGGCATCGTCGCCGCTTTGACCACTTCGATCCCAGAACATGCCGGATCAGAACGCAATTGGGATTATCGCTTCTGTTGGCTGCGCGACGCCTATTTCACCGTCACAGCGCTCAATCGATTGTCCGCTGTCGGGACGTTGGAGCGCTATCTCGGCTTTTTACGGAACACCGTCGCGATGACCAAAGGCGGACACATACAGCCGGTCTTCGGCGTCGCCTTAGAGCATGACCTGACCGAAGAGATCGCCGACCGTTTGCCAGGCTATCGCGGTATGGGACCCGTACGCTTCGGCAATCAAGCCGCCGAACATGTCCAACACGATGTCTATGGGCACGTGATTCTAGGGGCGGCGCAGGCGTTTTTTGACGACCGCTTGCTGAACAAAGCCGGCCCCCTCGAATTTGAACATTTCGAGCAAGTCGGCGAGCGCGCCTATCAAGTTTATAATACCCCAGATGCGGGCATTTGGGAGTTTCGCGGCATCGCGCATGTGCACACGTCTTCGGCGATTATGTGCTGGGCGGCCTGCGATCGTTTGGCCAAGATTGCCGACATCGTGGACCGGCCAGATCGCGCCGAGTATTGGCGCGCATGTGCCGACGAGATTCGCGAAACCGTGCTTGCAGAGGCGTGGAACGAAGCCCGTCAGGCCTTTACCGGGGCGTTTGGCGGCGAGGCCTTAGACGCGTCTGTCCTGCTCATGGCAGAGATCGGCTTCATCGACCCGATGGACCCGCGCTATATCGCCACCGTAGACCGGATTGATGAAGAATTGCGCGTCGGCAGCCATGTCTATCGCTACCGGATTGAGGACGATTTCGGCAAACCCAAAACCGCCTTCACCGCCTGTACTTTCTGGCATATCGACGCGCTGGCCCGGATCGGACGCATCGACACGGCCCGCGAAATGTTTGAAGCGGTGCTCGCCACCCGCACGCGGCTCGGCCTATTGTCAGAGGATGTCGACACCGAAACCAGCGAGCTATGGGGCAATTTCCCGCAAACCTATTCCATGGTCGGGATCATCAACGCCGCCGCACGCCTGTCGGAAAACTGGGAATCCGTCGTCTAAGCCGCAGGCGGCTCTTGCGGATCGACGACAACAAAATCATCTTCCTCTTTTACGGTTTCCATGACCGGAAAGGTCGAGGTCTGCGCGATGCCGGGCAGCTCTGACAAGACGTCTCCGAGCAATTCGCGATAGGTCCGCATATTGCGCGTGCGGATTTTCAATAGGAAATCATAACCGCCCGACATCATGTGACAGGACTGGATTTCAGGCACGAACTGAACCGCCTGGCTAAACGCATCCAATTGCCGACGGCTGGTGCCTGCCAATTTCACTTGCACGAAGGTGACATAGTCCTGACGGATCTTCGCCGGATCGAGCACACCTTTATAGTGGCGAACATAGCCCTCCGCCTCGAGGCGCCGCAGCCGGGTCAGACACGGCGTTTTGCTCAACCCAACTTCGTCGGATAAGTCGCTGATCGACAGTCGGCCATTCGCTTGCACGGCCCGCAATATCCGGCGATCGAATTGGTCTAAATCCTCTAACATGGCATGATAAATAGGCGCAATTGACCCAAGAGTAAACCAAAATAGGATCGTTTGGCTTGTCCTAAGATATTTTGAAGATCATTCAGCCTAGACCCATTTGTTATAATAAAGGGGCTGCGCAACCCGCCTGCGGAGATCAAACATGCCGTTCAGCACCCCTTCTAAAGCCCCGGCCAGAGCCCCAGAGTTTGACCCGCTCGCCGGCGCTTATTTGCAGTCTGAACCAGATAGCGTTCAGCGCGCCCTTCAAACCG
Source organism: Pseudomonadota bacterium (assembly GCA_039815905.1). Taxonomy (GTDB): domain Bacteria; phylum Pseudomonadota; class Alphaproteobacteria; order Caulobacterales; family Hyphomonadaceae; genus Henriciella. The sequence continues at coordinate 8,119 of JBCBYJ010000071.1, forward strand.
CTGCGCTGTCGCGTGTTGACCGCGCCGCCATCGCTGAGCGCGCGAGCGACCTCATTCGGCACATCCGCAAAACGGGGCGACGGCTGTCGACCATTGACGCTTTTTTGCAGTCGTTCAGCCTGTCCTCGAAACAAGGCTTGCTGCTTATGCGCCTCGCCGAGTCGCTGATCCGCACGCCAGACACAGCCACCGCGGCGCTCTTACTCCGCGATAAGCTCGCCGCCGGTCAGTGGCTCAAGCACCTCACCGCGCCGCACTTGATG
>JBCBYJ010000072.1:0-8312 GCA_039815905.1 Pseudomonadota bacterium
ATCTCGCCTTGTGGTCCGTCGCCATCAAACGTTTCCAGCGTCACCCAAGTGTTTGCGGCATTGAGATATTGAAAGGTCAGATCCTCGCCAGCATCCGGGTTTTCGCTAAACGCATCGCCGCCGCGGCGCACCCAGACTTCAATCTCGCCCAACTCGGTCGAGTCAAAAGCGATCGAGGTCGCGGTGATCGATCCATGGCGCAAGAACATGGAATTGCTGGGGGATTGAAACGTATCGCTATTGACGCCGGCGCGGTTCGCATTGGTGGCCGACCAATTGCCGAAGCCGCTTTCGAACCGCTCGCACAGATCAATCCCCATGCCAGAGGGCAGTTCGGGCGGCGGCGCGGTGCCGGTTTCAACCAAGAGCACATCATCAATATGCCAATAATCATAACCGATCCCGCCATTGGCGGGCGGGCCGCCACTGCCGCCGGTCTGGCGAAACCGCAATTGAAAATTCGCATGCAAAGCCCCGGCCGGAAGATCGAGGCTGACATTGGTAATCTCGCCATTTGGACCCGATCCTTCGAGCCTTGTAATCGTCACCCAGTTCGAACTGGTATTGAGATATTCGAAGGCGAAATCCTCGCCCGCATCAACATCTTCACTAAACGCATCGAGGCCTTGGCGCAGCCACGCGGTGAGCGTCGCGCCGGTCACTGAGGACAGGTCAATCACCGGCCCCGTGATGGTCGCGACGCCGCCGCGCGTAAAGGCGGAGCAGTTGCCGGAATTCGATGTTTGGGTTGAAACGCCTGTCAGATTGGTGTCCGAAACGGTCCAAAGCGGGGCCAGCGTGCCACACGCGGCGCCATTGTCGAACGTATCAGATAGCAATGTATCGCCCGGTGCAGCAGCCGCCACGAGCGATGATCCCGCCCAGGCGAGCGCGCCGGCGAGTAAGTATGGCATTCCCCGAACCATGGCTTGGCAATAGCGCCGGGCCGTTTACACTCGCTTAACAGACCCCAGAAAACGGACGCTAACATGTTGCGATCTTTATTGTTTATTTTGACATTTGGCCTCGTCGCTGGGGCCGCCGCGGCGCATCCCACAGCGCCGACCAAGGCCACTTATCTCGGCAATGAGGGCATCATGGTCAGCGATCGCGAGACCACCGTCCTGTTTGACCCGCTCTTTCCGAACGGGTTTGGCATCTACCAAATGGTCCCTGAAGCAATGCGCCAAGATCTGATGGCTGGGATCGGGCCTTTTGAACAGGTTGATGCGATCTTTGTCAGCCACATGCACCCGGATCATTTCTCGGTCGGTGAGACCATTGTCTATATGCAGACCCATGACCATGTGCGCCTGTTCGCGCCAGCCCAAGCGGTCGATCTGATGCGCGAGGCGGCGCCAGACGCTGACATTTTTGATCGCATCACTCCAATTGGCCTCGAGCGCTTGGACCCGCCGCTCAGCTTCAAACAAGGCGCGTTGGAGATTGATGTTGTCCGCATCCCACATGCCGGTTGGCCACAGCGCAGCGAGGTCTCCAATCTCGTCTGGCGCGTCACCTTGACCGATGGGATAACCGTCACGCATCTCGGTGATGCCGATCCGCGCCAAGAGCATTTCGCGCCGCATGATGCGCACTGGCGGGCGAAACGCACCGACACCGCCTATCCGCCTTATTGGTTTTTCCTGATGGGCGACGGGCCGCAAATCCTCTCAACGCAGCTGAACACGACAAAAGCCACCGCCATTCATGTGCCGATTGACCTGCCGCCAGACCTATTTGTCTCTGGCGCCGACATCTTTCACACCCCGGGCGAAACGCGATTGCTAGAACAGGCAGACGGCGAATGAAACAGATCGAGTTAGATGCGACGCGCCGGACCCGATTGGTCGGTCAATTGCAGACTCTGTTCGCCGCAGAGTTTGATGAGACCTTGTCCGAATTTCGCGCTGAACAGGTCTTAGACTTAATGCTCACCACGCTCGGCCCCGGCATCTATAATCAAGCTGTGCAAGATGTCCGCGCGCATTTGCAAAGCAAGCTCGACGATTTGGATGGCGAGGTCTATGTCGACGATCAAACTTGAGTTTACATGGGAGCGCGTTGATGTCCCTGACACTATACGGCCTGAAAAATTGCGACACCTGCAAGAAAGCGATCAAAGCCCTCGAAGGGGCTGGGCTGACATTGACTTTTGTCGATATTCGCGCCGAAGCGGATTTGCCTCAATTGGTCCCTGCCTGGCTTGCCGCGGTGGGCGATGAGACGCTGATCAATCGCCGCTCAACAACTTGGCGCACCCTGTCAGAGGCTGAGCGCGCAACCGACCCGGCAGCTTTATTGATCGCCAACCCTACCTTGGTGAAGCGCCCGGTGATTGAAACCGGTGACGCGGTCTATGTGGGCTGGAGCAAAGACACGCAAGCCGCGCTCTTATAGGCCCTAGCGCCGACGGGGATTATGATAGAGGTTTTCCTCGTCATGATCCAAATCCGGCTGCACGCGGCCACGGAACACGTCTTCGGTCATCTTGCGAACATGGGTTCGGCTGGCGCGATTGAATTTGAGGATCGCGCAAAACAGTTCCAGCACGGCCTCTAACTTCTTATCCTGATATTGCGGGTCTAGGCGCAGCATCCAAGCGCCGCCAAGATTGAGCAATTGATGATCGAGGACACCAATTTTGCGACCCTTTTGATCATAGATTTTATAATCTGCGCCCCAACAGAATCGGCGGCGGCGGATGGTGTAAAAGCGCGCCGCAGTCTTGCCTTTGATGAAGAAGCTGAACTGCTCGGTTTGAAACGGCCATTTCATCGCTGAGCGTTCCAATTGGATCAACTGATTATGGCGAGCAATGTTGATTGTGAAGGCTTGCACAGGCCGTCCGCCAGCGGCCAAAGACAGTTGAACCGACCGCCCCAGCATCATTTCAGCCGTGCCGCGCCAGCCTAAAGTCTCTGAAAACAAGCGCACGACCAAGCGGCGCTCAAACCCTTCGCTGCCATCCCAAAGCTCTTGGCGATAGCCAATCAGGGCCTCGCGTTTGCCATTGATCACGGTTTGCCCATAGAGCTCCATGTCCTTGGTAAACTGATCGGACGCGGCTTCATTTTGGGTCCGCTTCATGATCCCAATCTCAGCCGTATTGAGGTCGGTGGCCCAGAAATCGACTTTGACTTTGCGCCGTTTCGATTTTGCCTGAGACGTCGCGCGCGATGTTTTCGGCGCGAGATCTGCGGTGGTAGAGGCCAATGCTGCAGCCGTCGCCATTTAAGTCTCCAAATCTAAGCGAGTCACTTGCCGCGCAATCTCGTCTGGAGACGTCAGGATTTGGTTAATGGAACACCACCCGCTGTTAAGATCGCTGGTTTGGGGTCTCAGCGCTCAATCACCGGCATAATCGATAGGACCGATGACGATCTTACCTTGGCGCGGGCGCAAAGTCGGGCCAAGAGAAGAGGAATCGCAGCCTAGGGAGACTGAGCGGCATGGCTCTATTTCGATGGCCAGGCCGGCGCGCCTGGGCCGAGGCGGCGCTGTACACGCTGGCCTTCGTCTTACTGGCCTTGCCCTTTGGTCTGGTCTCAGGCCTTTATAAGTGGGCGCCGTCCAATGATATTGACGCGCTGATCCGGTTCGCTTTGATCGCAATGGTTCTGCCCGCGATCCTCGAGGAGTTGGTCTTTCGGGGCCCGCTTTTGCGGCAGCAGACCCGCACAGGCCATGTTCCAGCCTGGGCGATTGCGGCGGCGCTGATCGTCTTTGTGATCTGGCATCCGCTCAACACCGTCTTGTTTATGCCGCAAGCGGCAGAGACGTTTCGCGATTGGCGGTTCTTACTCGTCACCGCCTGGCTCGGCCTCATCGCAACGCTGATGACCCTGCGCACGCGGTCGCTTTGGCCCGCCATTCTCTTCCATTGGGGCATTGTCCTCGCCTGGAAAAGCCTGCTCGGCGCGCCCGGCTTTTTGTAACGCGAATTGAGTGTGGCCAAAGCGGCGCGATCTGCTAAAGTCTGCCAATCCGAGGGGCGCGTTTGGAAGCGCTGAGATGGAGCCGGTCCGCTCCAGCACCCTTAGAACCTGATCCGGGTCGCGCCGGCGTAGGAACGGAAAAACGAAGCGCTAAACGCCCCGGGTCTTCAACCTATTATTGGAGACCCCTCATGAATAAACCGATCGACCAAGCTGAATTCGAAACCCCGAATGTCACCACAGGTCCGCTGCCATCCAGCCGCAAAGTCTTTACCCATCCCAAAGCCGACCCATCGCTCAGCGTGCCGCGGCGGCTAATCGACCTGCATCCGACGGCGAATGAGCCGCCCGTCCCGGTCTATGACACATCGGGCCCATACTCAGACCCAAGCGTCACGATTGACGTCGAAAAAGGTCTTGCGCGGCCGCGGACCGAATGGGTGCTCGCGCGCGGCCATGTCGAAACCTATGAGGGCCGGGACGTCAAACCCGAAGACAATGGCGGCGCCAGCGGCAAATATCTCGCCCGCGCCTTTCCCATCAAACACGCCCCATTGCGCGGCGACGGCTCTGGCCCGCTGACGCAATTCGAATATGCCAAAGCCGGGATCATCACCAAAGAGATGATCTATGTCGCCGAGCGCGAGAATCTCGGCCGTCAGGACACTCTGGCAAATGCCAAAGCCCAGATCGAACAGGGCGAGAGCTTCGGCGCTGAAATCCCGGAATTCATCACCCCCGAATTTGTCCGTGACGAAATCGCTCGTGGCCGTGCGGTGATCCCCTCAAACATCAACCATGCAGAGCTTGAGCCGCAAATCATTGGCCGCAACTTCCTGGTCAAGATCAACGCCAATATCGGCAATTCCGCCGTCGCCTCTAGCGTTGAGGAAGAGGTCGAGAAAATGGTCTGGGCAACCCGCTGGGGCGCCGACAATGTCATGGACCTCTCCACCGGTCGCAACATTCACAATACCCGCGAATGGATCATCCGCAATGCGCCCGTGCCGATCGGCACGGTGCCAATCTATCAAGCGCTGGAAAAGGTTGACGGCGTCGCCGAAGATCTCACCTGGGACGTCTATCGCGACACGCTGATCGAACAATGCGAGCAGGGCGTCGACTATTTCACCATTCATGCCGGGGTGCGCCTCGCCTATATTCACCTCACCGCAGAGCGGGTCACCGGCATTGTCTCGCGCGGCGGCTCGATCATGGCGAAATGGTGCTTGGCGCATCATCAAGAGAGTTTCCTTTACACCCATTTCGCTGAGATTTGCGACATCATGCGCGCCTATGATGTGACCTTCAGCCTCGGCGATGGTTTGCGGCCTGGCTCAATCGCGGACGCCAATGATGCGGCGCAATTTGCCGAGCTAGAGACCCTCGGCGAGCTGACCAAGATTGCCCATGCGCGCGGCTGCCAAGTCATGATTGAAGGCCCCGGCCATGTGCCAATGCACAAAATCAAAGTGAATATGGACAAGCAGCTCAAAGAATGCGGCGAGGCGCCGTTCTATACGCTCGGGCCGCTGACCACGGACATTGCACCAGGCTATGACCATATCACCTCCGGCATTGGCGCCGCGATGATTGGCTGGTTCGGCACCGCCATGCTTTGCTATGTCACCCCGAAAGAGCATCTTGGTTTGCCCGACCGCGACGATGTCAAAGTCGGCGTCATCACCTATAAGCTCGCCGCCCATGCCGCCGACCTCGCCAAAGGCCACCCCGCCGCCCAGATCCGCGATGATGCGCTGTCGCGCGCCCGGTTCGAGTTTCGCTGGGAAGACCAGTTCAACCTCTCCCTCGACCCTGAAACGGCGCGCCAATATCACGACCAGACCTTGCCCAAAGAGGCCCACAAAGTGGCGCATTTCTGCTCCATGTGCGGACCGAAATTCTGTTCCATGAAGATCACCGCCGAAGTCCGCGACTATGCCGATGGGCTCTCAGACAATGAGAAAGCCGACCTGCAACGCCAAGCCGACGAAGCCCGGAAAGGCATGGAAGAGAAGAGCGCTGAATTTCGAGGGACAGGGTCTCAGATTTATTTGGCGGAGGGGTGATCAAGCCCTGAGGTGTTTACATGTGTAGCAAGCCACGCTAGCTTCGGAGTAGCGGAGGTGGACATGCAGCAAGCCCTCATTCCGGTCTTGGCAACGCTCGCTTATGTAGCGGCCTGCGCCGATGAACCGCCGCCACCCGCCACATCTGCGCTGACGCCGCCAGAATCGTCGGATTCGATTGAAAGTATCACGCTACACCCGCTCTTTGCAGCCGGATTTACTTGCCAAAACCATTGGGAGGGGCAATTGCAATTTGTCGGCGACGCGCTCGGCGCCGATTGCCTGATCACCGACCTGGTCGAGACAGAGGATGTCGGCGCGTTTAGCCGCTATTTCAAAACCAATGGAACGACCAATGAAGACTGGTTCTCTTGGCGCGCCGAGGTGCTTGCTCCGGTCACAGGCACGGTCAGTCGGATCAATATCAACCCGGTCACCAATGAGGTCGGTTTTCTCGGTCAGCCACCCGCCTCGTTCCTGATCATTGAACGCGCCGATGGGCTCAGCGTCCTCATCGCTCATGTACGCGAACTCAGTGTCGAGCAAGGCGCTGAGGTCCAAGCGGGTCAGCCGATCGCGAAAGTCGGCAATAATGGCTTTTCGCGCACACCGCACATTCATATTGGCGCGTGGGCCGCAGACGGTACGCCGCGACAAATCCAATTCGATCTGCGCGCGCACGGCGCGCTGATGCAAACGGAGGGGTGACACCGTCCTGAACTTCGTCGCCCGTGCCATGATTCAAAACCTTAGTCGGCGACCAGATCTCAGCGTCTCAATCCGTGCCGCTCATCCGCCCGCCAATACCCGCGCTTTAAAGTCCCCGCAGGTCTCCTTCGGCTCGCTCGTATCCATCGCGAACACCACGCGCCAATCCTCGCCCGTTTGGGCCAGCGTGATCTGATTGACGCCGCAACCGATCCGTTCGCCTTGATAGGTGATCACAAACGGCGCCCAGACCGAAGCCAGTCGACCAAAGCGATGCGAGGTGACGCCAAACACGTCCTCATAAGCGTCACCTGGTTCGAGCGTGCCAACCCAGTCGCGCCAGCGCTGCAGCCCGTCCGGCCGAACCTCACCTTCGCCCGTGACCCGGCGCAGCGTGGCGGTCTCTAGAAACACTTGATCGACCATCTCCGTGCGGCCCTGATACATCGCGCGCATCATCGAAAAGACCGTCGCCTCTGGCGAGGATAGATCAATCGGTGCGGTCATCTCTGGCGCCGACTCAGCCTGGCTGGCGCCCGCACACAGCGTCAGGACAATCCCGATTGCAAGTCTACGCATTTTGATCTCCTTGGTTCAGGGGTCTTAGCCAGTGTTCGGCGAAAATCGCTTGGCCGCAAGCCCCCCCCTGGCCCCCCCTTGGCCCCCCTGGCCCCCTGACGCGTCGCATGTTCATGTCCCCGCCACATTTTGACGGTATAGACTATGGCGAGAAAAAAAGGGGATAAACGATGATCCGTATGGCTTTCTTGGCGGCGTCTGTGTCAGCGCTGGCGCTCCCGGTGAGCGCCGAAGAGACGGGCAGCTTCGCCGCCACCTGCACCGTGCAAGGCACGGCCGCGCAAATGCAAATGACCTATACGCGCTATCGCGACGTCGCCGTCTGGCAAGACCGCCACGGCCTGAATTCCCAAGCGACCGATATGGGCGGGTGGGGGCCGACCTATTGGGAAGGCATGATCAATACCGCCTTCGGCCAATACCGTTTGACCGGCGAGAACCAGTTCGTCGAAGCCTGGCTGGTCGGCGGCGTCTATAGTGACATGATCACGCTAGAGCTCAGCCGAACCGGCGAGACGACGTTTTCGATGCGCGATTTTTACAATGATGGTCCATGGATGCCGTGTCAGGTGACGGGACAGTAGCGCCGCTTTTGGGCGCCGAAGCGGACATGAGCAACATTGGCGCGGTCGACGGTCAGCGCAATGGTTATGGCGCGATCACCGGGCGGACAAGACGGGCTTCGTGCGAAAATTCACGTCCATCTGTGACGACGATCCGATCGAAACCGAGCACCGATGCCATGTTGTAAATGTCGAATTCCGAGCTCAGGCCCATCTCTGATACGGCGGGTAAGAAACGTGTCAGTGACGTCAATCGCGCCAGTATCGCCCGAGCGATGTAAGGCGTAAAAAACGCTTCGGGTTCGATATTCATAATAACCAGCGTGGAACGATCTTCTCCCACGGCTTGAATGACAATTGGGAGCACACGCTCACCGCCGGCGGTCGCCAGATTCAGCTGGTCGACAAACGCTTGACGCTGTTGAGGACCGATTTCCTCCATAAATTCAAACCGG
>JBCBYJ010000073.1:0-8165 GCA_039815905.1 Pseudomonadota bacterium
GTTTTTGCGCCGCTGCTTCTTCCACTTCATTAAATTCCCAGACGAACAGACAATGACAGAGATTGTCGACGTTCACTATCCGGGCATTAAAGAGAAGCTCGTCTCAGACGCACTGACAACTTTCTATTCCATGCGCGAAGTGCCGGGTATGAAGAAAAAGCCATCAACGTCTGAATTGCTCGATTGGCTCAAACTGTTGATGAATGAGGATGTGGATCTGGAAACCCTGCGGGAACAAGATCCAGAGAAGCTCACTCCGCCTCTGCATGGCGCCCTGCTTAAAAATGAGCAAGACGTGGCCTTGTTTGAACGTTTGGCTTTCCTCAACCGGCGCCAATCCGGCCCCAGCCCGCGTGGACCTGCCGGTTAAGACTTCACGGCAAAAATCAGCCGCTCCGCATTGCCATCGCCGCCTTTGATCGGGCTGTCATCTCTTGCTTTCAGGGTCCAGCCTTGCTCAGAAAGCCAGGCAACAAAGCCGTCTTCTGCGGCCTGAGTGGCAGCTTGGTCCACGACAATTCCGCCTTTGCCAATATGCGCGCGACCGACTTCGAATTGCGGTTTAAACAGAGCCATCAGGCGCGCGCCTGGCGCCGCTAAAGCCAGCGGGACGCTCAGCAATTTGTGCAAGGAAATAAAGCTCGCATCGCAAACAATGAGCATTGGCGGCGCGGTGAGATTCGCCAGCGTGAGCGTGCGCGCATCGGTGCCTTCAAAAGACGTCACCCGGGCGTCACCTCGCAATCGCTTGTGCAATTGACCCCGTCCAACATCAATGGCGACCACAGAGGCCGCGCCCGCCGCTAGCAAGACTTCGGTGAAGCCTCCGGTCGAAGCGCCAATATCCAAACAATGCCAGTCGCGCGGCGAGATCTCAAACACCTCCAATGCGTAGGCGAGTTTTACCCCGGCTCGTGACACCCACGGGTGCTCAGGTTCGGCTGAAATCTTTGCGGCTGCTGAGATCTTCTCGGCGGCTTTGGTAAGGACCCGCCCGGCAACCGTCACGTTGCCAGCGGCAATCGCCGCCTGCGCCGCGGCACGGCTGTCAAAGTGCCCGAGCGCAACCAGGATCTTATCGGCGCGATCAAGTTTTTCTGACACAGCTGACTTCTCCGGCAAACGCCCTACACTCTCTTCCAGTCAGCCAATGGAGCCCTTCACATGATCCGTAAAGCCTTGTTCGCCGCCTTATTGCCACTGGTCGCTTGCGCAAACGCCCCAGCACAAGATGAGAGCGCTGGCCCTGACGCCTTACCGGCTCCCAGCGAAATGCCCGGTCCATCCGAGGGCGTCTTCCCATCAATGATGCGCATGGGCGGAGCGATTATCGGTGCAGAAGGCACCGAGATTGGCACGCTGAATATCTTAGACGGCCCGCACGGACTGCTCATCGAAGTCGTCATTCAACCCGGTGGCCTTATGCCGGGCTGGCACGGCCTTCATCTTCATCAGGTTGGCGATTGCAGTGACACGGGCACCTTCAAATTATCGGGCGGGCATGTTGGAAAGATCGAGGGCGGGCACGGCCTGCTCAATCCGGTTGGTCCTGAAGCGGGGGACGTTCCAAACATTTGGGCAGCGGCCGACGGATCCGCCGGTTATGAGGCCTTCACCGCTTTAATTTCAGGGGCTGAATTGCTCGATGAAGACGGCACTGCCATGATCATTCACGCCAATCGCGATGACCATATCACCCAACCCATAGGCGGCGCTGGCCCGCGCGTCGCCTGCGCCGTGATCGAATAGTCCTTAGTCGAGCGATTTCGCGACCCGAAAGCCAATTCGTTCATCGCGGCGGCTGGCGGGTTCAGCCCCGCGCATGGCCGACCGGACATAGGACGGAACTTTGGTGAAGTCGCCGCCGCGCACCGGACGCGAGCAATTCTCGCTACCTGGCACAGCGCTGCCATCTTTGGGCAAGCCGGCATAGGAGTTGCGGAAACAGTCGGCCGTCCATTCCCCAACATTGCCATGCATGTCGTAAAGGCCGAACGCGTTAGGCGCATAAGACCCAACGCTGACAGGCATGCGAAGATAGGCGCCGCCGACCGGCTTGTTCGCATAGCTGCGTTGGCCATTATAATTGGCATCGTTGCCGGTGATCTCTTCACCGGTTGAGAACGGCGTGACCGTGCCCGCGCGCGCGGCATATTCCCATTCTGCTTCGGTCAGAAGACGATAAGGCGTGCCGTCGACTTTGCTATTGAGCCAAGCAATATAACGGTCCGCATCTTTGGCATTCACCATCATGACGGGCCGGTCAGCGCTCAGCCAGAGCGGGTCTTTGCGGGAGTCTTGGGTCGGATCGTGATCCTGGCATCCGCCATCCGCGCGGCAGGCGGCATATTCACCGAATGTGACTTCGAACTTGCCAGCGGCAAAGCGGGAGATGCTCACTTCGCGTTGCGGTCCTTCATTATCGAACCGTCTAAATTCTTGGTCCGGCGACCCCATTGTGAAGGTGCCCGCCGGGAGGATGACCAATTCAGGACAGGTCTCGCAATCCTGGACGGTGCTAAAATCGGTGTCTGGCAAAGTCGCCAATGGCGCGTCAACCGGTTGAGTTGGCGCTGTTTCTGGTGCCTCGGCGACATCGCCTTCTCCTTCACCCAGCTCCCGTCCCGTCCCACCGGTGACCAAACGAATGGCGGAATTGACAAAGCCTGAAGCTGGTTTTGAACAATCGCCGAAACAGAAATCCTCGCCAATCAATCCGGAATTGTAGAACGGTGTTTGGGCGCCGCCAGTGGCAAGGTTCACTTGATCGGCGACGCGTTTGAAGACTTGCTCCGCGATCAGGCCGTCTTGCAAAATCACTTGCGCCAAGGCCTCCGTATAAGGGCTGTTGACCCCAGCACCGTCTGTGGCGGTGTATCCAGGTTCGGTCGAATAGGAGACCAACAATCCGCGCGACCGGGCCACAGGGGCAAGGCCGCCTGATCCAGCCGAACGGTTAGAGCTGGGCAACGGATTGTTTCGACACGCATCGAGGATGATAAAATTGACGCCATTCCCAGCCGCGCGAACGTGTTGCAAAGCCTGTCCCAGCCGCGGTGCTTGTGCCCAAACATCCTGTTCGGTTTGGGCGTTGGCATCGACGGGAATGAGATAATTATAGCCCTCCGATTGGATGCCATGACCGGCAAAATAGATCAGGCCAACCGCATCTGGTCCAGCAATGCGCAAGCGCGCGCCATGGGCGGCGAACGCATCTTCCATTTCATCTTCCGAGGCGTTCAGGCGCATCATCACCTCAAACCCGACCGCTTCGAGCGATTGTTTCATCAATCGCGCATCATTTTCCGGATTCGCGAGCGCCCATCCGGTGGTTTCATACTTCCCATTGCCGATCACAAGCGCGATGCGCGCCTCGGCAAAAGCGAGGCTTGGTAGAAAGAAGCCAATAAAAACAGAAATTAGTGCGCGCTTAAGCATGTCCGCGTCCACTCCACATTGCGCTGATCATGAGAGTGTCCCCACCTCAAGATACACGCCCCCTTGAACGCGATATCAGCATAGGGTTCGCACGGATTCCAGTAGAAATTGCGGTCTATTTTAGGCGTAGGCGTAAGGTCCGCCTTTTTCGAGCGCCGTCTGATAGGCGGGACGGGCATGAATATCCTCTAGGAAAGCCGTGATATTTGGTGCGGCGCTCAAATCCGCACGCGTGGCAGCAGCCTCTAAAGGGAAACTCATCATAATGTCGGCGGCGGTCAGCGCCTCACCGACAAAATAGCCAGTCTGCGCCAAGGCGGTGTTCCACCAGATCACATGCTCGGCAACGCGCGGATCGATGAAGCCCTCTTCGGCCGTTGCTGAGACGCGTCTGACGATCGGGCGCATCAACATTGGCGCGCGTTCAGGCAAGCGCGAAAAGACCAGTTTGAGCAATAGGTTGGTCATGGCCGAGCCTTCGGCATAATGCAGCCAATATGTATAGTCGCGCCCCGCTTGCGTGCCGGGGGTCGGCTTCAAGCCGCTTGATTGGCCATATATGTCGACCAAATACTCAAAAATCGCGCCGGTTTCAGCCACGGTAATCTCGCCATCGCTGATCACGGGCGACTTGCCGAGCGGATGCACATCATAGAGCTCCGGCGGGGCCAGCGACGTCACTGGATCACGATTATAGCGCTTCACCTCATAGGGCGTGCCCAATTCTTCCAGCAGCCATAAAACGCGCTGCGAACGAGAATCTTCAAGGTGATGAACGATGACCATATTTGGCTCCTAGTCGTCTAAGCCCTCAGGGAGGTATGCCAAACGGTGCGTTCAACAAGCGCAAAGGTTGCTACGGACGCTTGGTCTTACTGGCGGGTCGGGCGGTTCGTCGCCGCCCTCACGGGCGGTAGTCCGCCGCCAGCACCCGACTCGCCGCTGCCATCGCCGCTTAGCAGAATGCTCATAAAGGCGGCTGCCGAGTCGGCAGAAATCTGACCATCGGCAACGCTGTCGGCCATTTTGATCTGCACCTGTTGAATGGCCTGCCGCATAGCATTGTCATTGACCAGGCCTTGCACATAAGCGTCCATCACTTCTTCGCAACGCACGGTCAGCGGCGTCGGATTTTCGATATGTCGCAAATGCTCAAAGCAAAGCTGCACGCCATAATCATTCTGAACGATCGCCATGGTGATTTCCCGCACCGCATCGGCCACCGCATAGGACGGTGGATAGGCCGGGGCTGACGGCCAGGAGCCCGATACACCGCCCGCGCTCGAATCGGTCACAGACGGAGCGACTTCGGCGAGATTATTATTGGTGGATGCCGTGGCTTGCGCTGTCGCTTGAGCGCGCTCCATGGACCGGCGCTGCGCGCGCAGATCGCTGATCTCGCGGCTGCGACGCTCAATATCAGCCGCCGAGCAGCCCGAATCGCCTGATCCAAAGTCGCATTGGCTATTCACGTCTTCGAGGATCGTTATCTCTTCATTGGTTTGTTCGATCTCAGTCGACAAACGGGTCTGTTCGGCAGAGGCCATGGCGGCGCGCTGCAAATATTGTTCGCGATAGTCGATCCCGCTTCCAGCAGAGGCGCTGACCACGGCGTCGCCGCCTTTGACGGCACCGGTGAGCTGCTCAATCGCCAGTAATGCAATCATATTGGTCTGAAATCGGCGCAACATGATCGCATATTGCTCCTCAGACAGGCCATTCATATAGGCCTCGCAGACGCGGTAAAAGCCGTCGCGCAAGGTCTGAATGGTCTGGGTCCGCAGTCCGATATTCGCAGCTGCCTCAGAGACCCCGCCTTCCGCCGACACGGCGCTAGAGACATCAGACACGCTAATGCCCGCTTGCGCGGCGATCGCAGACAAAGCATCTGGAGCCGGCTCGGCGCAGACGACGCGGGTGTCTTTGGTTTTATCGATCCGCCGATTGGACAATACGGCTCTTTGTTCGGCGTCGATAAACACCCCAGCGGGGGCAAAGCCTTTGCCGTTAAAGCCCGATCCCAGGGTCTCTTTCTTGTTCACCGCGGTCAGATTTCCGACCGAAGCGCACGCTGAAAAGCTCAGAATACTGAGCAGTACTATACCAATGCGAACCATAATGCGTCCTCCAAGGCAAAGAGGACGCGAAAATCATGTTTTCGTCAAGCAGCACAATGCCTTGTAGGCGAGTGTTAAGGCAGCGCTTCAAACCACAGTTGAAGCGCTTCGGCATCCGTCTGGCGCGCCGCGCGGACCGCTCTGGCCTCGTCATCTTCGCCCCATTGTTCGATTTGCCAATCCTCGTCCACGCAAGACAACGCCAGCGCCTCCGGAGCCGTGAGGGCCCTCTGCTGCACGGCAAGGGCCAAAACCGCCGATCCCAACAGGCTGCACGCCCAGGTCAGCGCGGTGAGGCTGAAATCATCCAAGGACAGCGCATGCGTTTGAACCGCATCCAGACTCGCTTGCGGCTGTGGGCTCGCCATTATGCCGATCACCGGCACCAGCACGACATTCAACTCGCGGCCCGCCCACTCGCGCCAGGGCTTCCAGGCAGCCTCTTGGCGGGCCTGCAATGTGCGCGGTCCGTCGGCAAGATAACACGTCACATCGGTACCCGCATATCGCGCCAGTTCCGCGGCGAGGTCCGGGCGCGTGCGGGGCGTGTGGTCAATCGCAACATTGGCGAGCCGGGTCAGCGTCATACCCTGCAGATCGAGCGTCTCGCCTTGAGCGGCCCATTCGCCAGCAACCACGCTTGCGAGCGCTTCACTTGGCAGCATCAGAGGCGCTTTGGCAGGTGTTTTGATCGCCCGACCATCGAGTTCAACGGCGAACCCGCCATCGCCCGGTGCAATCGATGCCTGTTTGTAAAACCGTTTCGGGAGATTGGCCGTGCTCATAATGCGACCCGCGCCGCAAATTGGTCGAGGCTGACATTCAAGCTTGCAAATGCGTGATGAACTTCGTGCGCGCCGACGTCTTCAAGTTCATGCGCTTCGCCAAATCCCCAGCTGACGCCGATCGTATGAATGCCCGCGCTGAGCCCCATGCGGATATCATGCACGGCATCGCCAACGATGAGCGTTTGATCCGGCTCGGCACCCAGCGCCGCCATGGCCTGTTCGCACATGAAGGGGTGAGGTTTGCCCGGGCCATCATCTGCGCACCAGGTCGTGTCGAACAGCTCGCGCAGGCCATGCTGCTCGAAAAACGACTCCACCCCGCGCCGCGCTTTGCCGGTGGCGATACCTAGCAGCCAGCCATCTTCGGCAAGCCGCTTTAGCGTCGCGCTTGCGCCTTTATAAAGCGGCTCAAACCCCTCACCTTCAGCGCGCAGTCTGACGAAAGATTGCCGATAGGTCTCAACCAATGCGTCTAGTTTCGCACCAGAGACGGAAGGGGCTAAAATTTGGCATGCCTCGGCCAGGCCAAGACCGATCGTCTTTCGGGTCGCTTCATAGGGCGGTGGCGGAAGATCCATCGTTTCAAACGCGCGCACCATGGCCGTTTGGATCACCTCGCGGCTGTCCACAATGGTCCCGTCCATGTCCCAGATCGCTAATTTCAAACTCATGTGCGGCCGTTTAGGCGTCAGCGGCGCGTCTCGCAACCAGTCTTTGCCAGATCAGAAAAAACGGCGACCCAAGTTCCAACAGCATCCCGGTAAACTGGGTGTCCAATCTCGGTCGCGACGCGCTCTGCTGCTGCAGCTTGGATATCTTGAACCCCGACCCGCAGGCCCGCTTCGGTCAATTTGCGGCCAAGGATTACGGATAGAGCCGCGCCTTTGTCCAGCCATCGCCCGCGCGGATAAGTTTTAGCCTATCGTGCATGCGAAAGGCTTGGTCTTGCCAAAACTCGACCTCCAGCGGCATCAATCGATAGCCGCCCCAGTGTTCCGGCCGCGGGATATCATCATCATCGCCGTAAATGGAGCTAATCTCTGCGACCCGCTGATTGAACTGTTCGCGGTCCGTCAGCGGGCGCGATTGATCAGAGGCAATGGCCGCGATCCGCGACTGCGGTGCGCGCGACTGAAAATATCTGTCGGATTGAGCGGCGCTCGATTTCTCGATCACGCCTCGAACACGTACTTGCCGACGCTGGCTTTTCCAATGAAAACACAGAGCCGCTTTCGGATGGACGGCCAATTGCTCGCCCTTGGCGCTCTCATAATTGGTGTAAAACTGAAAGCCTTCTTCGGGCGATAAACCGCGCAAAAGCACGACGCGCACATCCGGCATACCGTCCGCATCCACGGTCGCCAGTGACATGGCTGAACTGTCATTCTGTTCGGTTGCATTGGCGTCCTTGAGCCAGGTTTCGAGCAATTCGTACGGCTCGCTGATATCGGGAATAAGGGGGCGTCCCCGCTCAACTGCATAATCCGCAGGGCTGGGTGATTTGGGGATCGAAACGGGCACATCTGTCATCGGCAAGGTCCAGGTGCGGTGTTAGGGGTTTGGCAGGCTTGGCGTTTGCATATAGGAGACCGCCAAGATCGCAATAACGGAGCGACCTCTATGTCGCATAACACATTCGGCCATTTATTTCGTGTGACAAGTTGGGGCGAGAGCCATGGCCTGGCAATCGGCTGCATTGTCGATGGCTGTCCGCCGGGTTTACCGCTTGACGAGGCCTATGTGCAGCAATTCTTGGACAAACGCCGTCCCGGTACGAGCCGCTTTGTCACCCAGCGCCGCGAACCCGATCAGGTGAAGATCC
>JBCBYJ010000074.1:0-8121 GCA_039815905.1 Pseudomonadota bacterium
ACGTCGAACCGAAAGCATTAAGACCAAATGACGTGAAGCCGGGGACGCTGAAATGTCATTTGGTCTTAATGCTTTCGGTTCGACGTTATAGCGCCACCGGGCCACTCGCATCCAGACTTTTCTCCTGCAAAGCGACTTGGCTGGACAGCTGCTCTTATAACACAAGAAATGACCCCGGACTGCTGTCGTTTTTGGCACGACCCCAAAAGGAACGCGCGGGTCTCCGACAAAAAAGCCCTCCATGTGGGAGGGCTTTTCTAAGCTCTCAAACGCACGCGCGGTTAAGCGGGCACTTTGAGGCGCGGGCCGGCCGCTGACACGGCCGCCTCAACATGCGCTTCATAGACTTTGAAATTGTCGATAAACATTTGCGCGAGTTTTTCAGCTTGCGCGTCATAACCGGCTTTATCGTCCCAAGTCTCACGTGGATTGAGGATGGTTGGATCAACGCCCTCAAGTGCGGTTGGAACCAGAAAGCCAAACGTCTCGTCTTCGCGGAAATCCGCTTGGTTGAGCGAGCCGTCAAGCGCGGCGTTCAACAGCGCGCGCGTGGCTTTAATCGGCATCCGATGGCCGACGCCATGGGCGCCGCCGGTCCAACCGGTTGAGACCAACCAGCAATTGACATTGTACTGGTCGATCAGCTCGCCGAGCAGCTTGCCATACTCGCTGGGATGGCGCGGCATGAACGGTCCGCCAAAGCAAGTCGAGAAGGTCGCCGTTGGCTCAGTTACGCCTTTTTCAGTGCCAGCAACTTTTGCCGTATAGCCTGACAAGAAGTGATACATGGCCTGCGCCGGGGTCAGTTTGGCGATCGGCGGCATGACGCCAAACGCATCACAGGTCAGCATGATCAAGTTTTTCGGCTGACCGCAGCGCCCGCTCAAAGAGGCATTCTCGATCGCAGAGATCGGATAGGCGCCGCGCGAATTTTCCGCCAGCGTATTGTCGAAAAAGTCCAGCTCACGGGTCTCAGGATCCATGACGACATTTTCGAGCACCGTGCCCCACATGCTCGTGGTGGCGTAAATCTCGGGCTCATTCTCGGGCGAGAGATTGATCATTTTCGCATAGCAACCGCCTTCGAAATTGAACAAGCCATTCTCGGACCAGCCATGCTCATCATCGCCAATCAGCGTGCGGCTGGCATCGGCTGAGAGCGTTGTCTTGCCGGTGCCTGAGAGGCCAAAGAAAATAGCGGCATCATTGTTGCCGCCATCATTGACCGAACAATGCATCGGCATCACGCCCTTGGTCGGTAGGATGTAATTGAGAATGGTGAAGACGGATTTCTTAGTTTCGCCCGCATAAGAGGTGCCGCCAATCAGGACGAGCTTTTTGGCAAAGTTTACGGCAATCACCGTGTCTGACACGGTCCCATGCTTGGCCGGATCGGCCCGGAAGCTTGGGCTATTAATGATTGTAAACTCATGCGCAAAGTCGGCATATTCTTGCGCGGTTGGAATGCGCAGCAAGTGGCGGATGAAAAGCGAGTGCCAAGCAAACTCATTGACCACACGCACCGGGGCACGGTGATCTAAGTCGGCGCCGCCAAACAGGTGCTGTGTATACAGCGTCTTGCCTTCGAGATGCGCCTGGAAGTCCTGCCAGAGCGCGTCAAACTGCGCCGGCGTCATCGAGGCATTATTGTCCCACCAAACTGTGTTTTCGGTGGTTTCGTCGCGGACGGTAAACTTGTCCTTGGCGGATCGGCCCGTGTGTTTTCCGGTTTTGACCAGCAGCGCGCCGCCTTTAGCGACCTCTGCTTCACCGCTTCGAACCGCTTGTTCGTATAGGCGTTCTTCGGTCCAATTTGATCTGATTTCCCCAGCCTCGATCGCTAGATCGGCTAACTCTACGTTCTGTTGAGACACGTCATTTTTCCCCTGAGTTTGGTCGTACGTGTGTTCCGTTTCGACCACCAAAACCGGCAATTTCTTCGGAGCCCGGGATACAAATGCAAGCCCCTCGCCAAGGCCACCCCTTGAGGGGAGGTAAACGCTGTCAAAACTGTATGACAGCGGTGTCGAAAGCGCGTGTGCGCGTTCTGGCATCAAAAAAGTCCGAATCCGCACAATGTTTAGGGCTGAAACCGGCGATATAGCGCGCAATCGTTAAAGCGTGCCGCGCTTCAAAGGCCGGAGGATTTGCCGATTCGGGGCAATCGCCCGGCGCGTCTCTTTGGTCACTGGCGAGGGGTCGCCAAACAGAGTCGCGGTTAAGATCCGCGCCGCCCAAGGTGCCCAAGTAAAGCCGCGGGAGCCATAGCCGCTGGCGACAAAGATTCCGGCGCGGGCAAATCCGTCTGCCGCGAGGGTCCAGCCGGACCGTTCGAGGCTTTGTCGTGCGGCCATCATGGCCGCTTTGTCCGGCAGCGGGCCGATCAGTGGCAAGCGGTCGGCGGTGGTCGCGCGCACGCCTGCGCGAGAGACGAGTTTTGCGCGGCTGGCTTCGCCTCGCCAATACGGATCGAGGCGCGCCAAGGCGCTTATATTTTCGGCCTGCGCCGCGGCGGAGATGCGAGGCGCCGGTCCGGTCTGATCGCCAAAGGTCGCGCCCCAAAGCCGTGTTTCGCCTATCGCAAGCGCATATGGCCCGGCCGCCAGCGCTGAGGGCGGAGCCGCAGTCTCGCTTTGATAATATTCGACTTGGCCGAGCCGGCGTGTCAGGTCGAGCTCGGGCAGCGACGCGGCCATTTGCCAGCCGCCCGCCAGCACAATCGCATCGAAGCGCCTGCCATTCGCAGACAGCGCGTCGAGATCGAGATCGACCGCGCCGCCCCAACTCACATCGATGTCGTGCAGCAATGCCGGCAGCAGCTCAGCCGGGCGCAAAAGGAGCGAGCGTTTGTGCAACAGACCGCCGCCGCGCAGCGCTTCCAACTGTTCCAGCCCAAGGGGCGGGTCAGCGAGCACTTTCTCAAAGCGGGTGGCCTCGGCCTCGTCGCGCGGCCGATGTGTGGTCTCGGTGAAGGCGGCGCCTGGCAAGTCTGCGTAAAAATCCTGAGCGCTAAGATACGCGTCCAGTAAGAGCCGGGCCTGAACCGTATCGGCGGCGTCGAGCCGCGGCATGACCAGGGCGAGCGGGTTGCCGCTAGTGCCTTGAGCGGGACCAGACGATTGATCGAACACGCGGACCGCTGCGCCGCGTTGTTGAAGGGCATAAGCGAGGCAAGCGCCAGAAATTCCGGCACCGATCACAGCAATTCGCGGCGCAGCGCGAGGCGGCAGCAGGGGATCACTCATAGCAGGCGAACCGCCAATATAGCGCGCTTCCAACCGCTCGCGTTTGCGGCCATGGCCAGGGTGTTTTTCGACCTCGAACCCAGCCTCGGCGAGTCCCCGGCGTACGGTGCCGGCGACGGTGAAGGTCGCAGCGCGCGTGCCATGATGCGCGCGCTCGGCGATCAGCGGCCAAAGCGTTTCGGCCCACATGGCGTTATTCTTGGCGGGGCTAAACCCGTCCAGAAACCAAGCATCGGCGGTCAAGTCAGATCGCGGCAAGCTGTCTTCGATCAGCCCGGTATGCAGCGTTAGCGTGACCCGGTCTTCCGGCCAGCTGAGCTGTTGGACCCCGGTCGCCCGAACCGGCCATTTGGCGCATAAACGGTCGGCAAGCACCGCCAATTCCGGCCAAGGGGCTAAAGCGCGTCTCGCCTCGTCACGGTCGAGGGGATAGCCTTCGAAACTGACAAAATGCAGCCAGCCGTGCGCCGGACCCTGCCTGCGCCACATCTGCCAGGCGGCGAGGAAGTTGAGCCCGGTGCCAAAGCCAAGCTCTGCAATCGTATAGGCAGCGCGCCTCTGATCGGCGTCAGCGTGCCAGACCTCGGGCATGCCGCAGCCCGCCAGAAACACAGCGCGACTTTCAGCCAAGCCATCTTCGACGGAGTAGTAGACATCGCCCACCCGCTCATCAACAGGTGTGCCATCATCTTTCCAAGTCAGTCGCGGGCGCGGCGGCAATCTCATGGCGCCGCCTTAGCCGGGATTGCAGCGCCGATCTAGATCGCGGGCGCGTCTGGGGTTATGGCGCGCCGCTTTCGAGCGCGCGTTGTTGGTCAATCCAGGTCGGATCTAGATTCAGCTTTTTCGCCATTTTGTCTTTGCTCGTGATCATCCGCCAGAACGGCGCGACCTCGGAGACCGCTTTGCCATCGGCGAGATCCTCCAGCGCCGCCTCTGCGACCATGCGGACGAAGATCGCGGTCGACATCGGGCACGTGCCGGCGCAGGCTTCCGCTTTGGCAAAGGCGTCGCGCATGTCTGGAATGGTCTTGGTTTCACCCAACGGAATATTGCGAATATAGGCATCGACCATGAGCGGTGTCGCGACCAGCATTGTCTCTCCGGGCTGCATGCCCGCCCACGCCTTGTCCATCACCACTTTCTTGATGGGCTTGTCTATGGCGAGTTTCTCGCGAGCGGTTTTCTTGGCCATTTGCGGTCTCCTGCGCATTTTTGAGGAGGATACTATAGCCTCATGACAGTTTCTGTCAGGAAAGCGGCACTCATGCCGAACGGGGATAAGTGAAATCAAGGCGGGCGTGCTGGTCCGATGGTCGCCGACGCCCTAAGTCTTGACGATAGCATGGAGACGATGATGTCAGAGATTACGATTACCCGCGAAGACAGTCCAACCGGCGGTCGTTATGTTACGGTCGTGAACGGCGACGAGGCTGAAATGACCTATTCGCGCGCTGGCGCGACGCGGATCATTATTGATCATACCGGCGTGCCCGACTCAATGCGGGGTCTCGGCGTGGGTGCGAAATTGGTCGAAGCGGCGGTCAAAGATGCCCGTGCGGAGGGGTTTAAGATCATCCCGCTCTGCCCGTTTGCCAAAGCGACCCTCGAAAAGCACGCGGAATGGCAGGATGTTGTCCAATAGGCGGATCCATCGGACCGCTTGATTTTTAGGGCGCCATCCCCGACCCTGTAAGGAAGGGAGCGTGCTATGAAACACCTAATCGCAGCGGTCGCCGCTATAACTGTTATGACGGCCTGCAATGGCGCACCGCCAAATCAGAAGGTTCTGACGGACCTGTGCAGTGACTTGTTTGTTGGCGATACGCGCACAGCCGGAATGATCACCGGCGAAGCGGGCACCGATTTGGCGACATTTTGCAGCTGCTTTGCCGCCCAAACCGTCGCAGAAGCGGACAAGATTGATGTGCATAAGGACATTCTCCTGACCATGGTGGAGATCCGCAGCGCTGGAAACTTAACCGTCGAGGACACCGCCGATGCGCTTGAAGCTAAGTTTGACTCTGGCGACATAGACGGGATCAGCGAGCAGGATTTTGACGATCTTGGCGACTATTTCCAAGACCTTTCCATCGAGATGAAAGCGGCTGGCGGCACCTGCCCGGTGAGCTAAATTCTAAGCAGCGCCGGGCGTGAACTCGAACGGCTTGAGCTGTTCGACAATCTCTTTGACCGGGCGCATGGGGCGACCGTCAGTGTGGATCATCACGGCCGTAATGCGCCCTTCAGCGATCACATCTTCGCCGCGCAGACAGGTTTGATTGAAGAACATGCGCACGCCTTTGACGCCAAGGCTGCGGGTGCGGATGGTCAGTAAATCGTCGACCTTCGCGGCGCGCTTATAATCCACTTCGACATTGGTCAGGGTAAAGGCCGCTGGCGTGTCGCGGGCCAAAAGGCTTTGATGACTGACCCCCGCATCGCGCAAAAAATCAGACCGCCCCCGCTCAAAAAAGCGCAGATAATTGGCGTGATAGACCATGCCGGTAAAATCGGTGTCTTCGTAATAGACTCGAATGTTCAGCCAGTGCTGACCCTCAGCGTCGAAAGGCGGTGGCAATTTGCTCATGGCCTGTGACCTAGCAGGCGATCGGGCCCCAGCGCTAGTGCCGGAAGTGACGCATTCCGGTTAGCACCATTGCAAGCCCTGCCTCATCCGCGGCCGCGATCACGTCCTCGTCACGGATCGAACCGCCAGGCTGAATGATCGCGCTGGCGCCCGCGGCTGCCGCGGCCAGCATCCCGTCTGGGAATGGGAAAAAGGCATCAGAGGCGGCGACGCAGCCATCGGTTTTGAGCGTGGCAAAGCCCTCTTTGTCTTTCGCATCCTCGGCTTTGCGGGCGGCAATGCGCGCCGAATCGATACGGCTCATCTGGCCAGCACCAATGCCGACTGTGGCCCGATCTTTGGCATAGACAATGGTGTTGGACTTGACGTGTTTCGCAACCCGCCAAGCGAAGAAAAGATCCTCAAGCTGGGCGTCAGTGGGGGCGATTTTTGTGACCACTTTCAGATCTTGCTTGCTGATCCGGCCAAAGTCGCGGTCTTGGACGAGCAAGCCTCCGGCGACGGTTTTGACACATGTCCCAGCGGCGGCGGGGTCCGGCAGATCGTCGGTCAGCAAGAGCCGTAAATTCTTCTTCTTTTTGAACACGTCAATGGCCGCCTCATCGGCGCCTGGCGCGATTACGACTACAGAGAAAATTCACGTGATCACTCCCGCCGTCGCCGCATCGAGCGGACGGTTGAGGGCAACGATCCCGCCAAACGCCGATGTCGAGTCGCAGGCGAGCGCCTCCCGATAGGCGTCGATAATCGTGTCGCCGAGCGCAACACCGCATGGATTGGCGTGTTTGATGATCGCCACAGCTGGGCTCTCGCTGCCAAGCTCGCCGATCAATTCATAAGCCGCGTCGGTATCATTGATATTATTGTAAGACAGCGCCTTGCCTTGGACTTGGGTCGCCGTGGCGACGCCGGGGCGAGTGTCGCCCGTGACATAGAAGGCCGCGTTTTGGTGCGGGTTTTCGCCATAGCGCAGCTTTTCCTTCAGCTTGCCGCCAAAGCCGACCCAGTGCGGAGCGGTCTCGCCAATTTGCGCGGCATACCAGCCGGAAATCGCAGCATCATAGGCGGCGGTGCGGGCATAGGTCTTGGCCGCCAGTTTGCGGCTGCTCTCGCGGCTCACCCGCCCGCCAGAGCTTGCCATCTCGGCTAAGACCGCATCGAGATCGCTGCCATCGGTACAGACGGAAACACAGTCACCATTCTTTGCCGCGGCGCGCAGCATGGCCGGGCCGCCAATATCGATATTCTCGATACAGTCTTCAAAGCCGGCGCCGGAGGCCACTGTCGCTTCGAATGGATAGAGATTGATATAGACGAGATCGATCGCCTCAATGCCATGGGTTTCGGCGTCGGCTTTGTGGTCGTCATTGTCGCGCAGAAAGAGCAGGCCGCCATGGACCGCCGGGTGCAGCGTTTTGACCCGGCCATCCATCATTTCCGGATAGCCGGTCAGGTCGGCCACATCTTTGACGTCGAGCCCAGCTGCTTTCAAAGCCCGCGAGGTGCCGCCGGTCGAGATCAACTCAACGCCAAATCCGACCAGAGCTTGCGCCCGTTCGACCAGCCCTTCTTTGTCAGACACAGAGATCAAGGCGCGGCGAATTTTTGTGGCTTGGGTCATAGAGCGGCTTCCAGCTTGCGGGTCCTGAACACGCTGGAGCGCCTATCACGAGTCCCTGCTGCGTCAACAGATCGGCGGCATTTATTGAAGGTCCGGGGACGCGTCTGGTTAGGCCCGTCGGCTCGGCGGTTTATAAGCCGGGACGAGCTCTGAAAGCGTCGTCAAAGTTTGAGCCGGATCGCGGGCGGCGGCAATATCGAGCAGCCGGTCAAGCCCTTCGGAAAACCCGTTCGGCTCATGGCGTCGACTTTTGGGCGTGACTTTGTTGAGGCCATCAATGCCCGTATTGACCAAGCGCTCATGCGAATAAGTCAGTTTTTCATGCAGCTTTTCGCCTGGCCGCAAGCCCGTCGTTTTAATCTTGATGTCTTGATACGGGATCATGCCCTTCATCCGGATCATCGCTTCGGCAAGGGTGCGGATCCGGATTGGGTCGCCCATGTCCAAAACATAGAGCGAGGCTTCCCCGGCTTTGCCATTATGCGCCGTGCCTTGCAGGACTAAGGAGGAGGCTTCTTCGACGGTCATGAAATAGCGGGTGACTTGGTCATCGGTCAGCGTGATTGGACCCCCAGCGGCAATCTGGCGCTCAACCAAGGGCACAACCGATCCAGAGGAGCCGAGCACATTGCCGAACCGCACCATCGAGACTGCGAGCTGCGTAT
>JBCBYJ010000075.1:0-8107 GCA_039815905.1 Pseudomonadota bacterium
GCCCGTAAGGGGTTTGCCGCCGCTGCGACATAGACTGCGCTTGACGCCGCTGATGACCTAGATAAATACGAGCGGGAGTGAATGGAGGCCCGCATGGCGGCAAGTGATTATACGCGTGGCGAAATGAACATTGAGGCTCAGAAGAGCATGTTTGATGGCACCATGAAGGCGGGAGCCTGGGGCGCGATCATTACAATTCTGATGCTGGCTTATGCCACATTTACCTTGTCCATGGGCATGCCGTGGATTGTGGCGCTGGTGATCTGTGCAGGCGCGGGTGTGGTGATTGGACTTGGTATGGGCTTTGGCGGCGCGTGGGTCGCGACGATTGTTGCGCTCTCAGGGCTCGCTTTGTTTGTCCAGCTTCTCATCGTTCTGTTCCAAATGGCGCTTTAGCTTTTCTGGGTCATTGACGAGTCTGTAAGACCGGTCACTCAAGCGGTAGATTTGTCCATCGCTGCCTCTGGCGCGAATCACTGAACCGTCTTAAATCTGCGCCATGCCCGACAGCGCCGCTCTCCCCTCGCGACCAATTATTCGACAATTGCCCCCAGATGCGGTCAATCGCATCGCCGCAGGTGAAGTTGTGGAGCGGCCCGCCGCCGCGATCAAAGAACTCGTCGAGAACGCCTTGGATGCTGGCGCACGTGCAGTCAAAGTCTCGATTGAAGGCGGTGGCCTGAAGCGCATCATTGTTGAGGATGATGGCTGCGGCATGAGCGGCGAAGACATGCTGCTGGCGCTCGAACGCCATGCCACGTCAAAACTGCGCCCCGGCGATGACGGGCGAATTGATCTTCTCAATATTCACACAATGGGCTTTCGCGGAGAGGCTTTACCCTCCATCGCCTCCGTCAGCCGGATGTCGCTGACGTCACGCGCAGCGGGCGAGGATGCGGCGGAAATCTTTGTTGAAGCCGGTCATATTGAAGGCCCGAAACCGGCGGCCTTTTCGGGCAGCGGTCTGACGGGAACGCGTATCGAGATTCGTGACCTCTTTCATGCCACGCCAGCGCGCCTAAAATTCATGAAATCAGAGCGCTCTGAAACGCTGGCAGTCACCGACACAGTGAAACGCCTGGCTATGGCGCGCGCCGATATTGCGTTTCAACTGGAGAGCAATGGGCGCTCAATTTTTCGATATGCGGCACATCCGGACACAGCCGACGGGCGATTGGAACGACTTGGCGCGATTATGGGCCGCGAGTTCCGAGAGAACGCGCTCGACATCGAAGCGGACCGCGAAGGGGTCCGCTTGTCTGGGTTTGCGGGCTTACCAACGCTCAATCGCGGCAATGCGCAGCGCCAATATTTGTTCGTCAATGGCCGCCCGGTTAAGGATCGGATGCTGAATGGGGTCATCCGCGCTGCGTATCAAGATTTTCTGGCCCGCGATCGCCATCCTATGGCGGCCCTGTTTGTTGAGCTTGATCCCGAATATGTCGATGTGAACGTGCATCCGGCCAAAACCGAAGTGCGCTTTCGCGATGCTGGGACGGTCCGCGGCTTGATCATTGGCGCGCTGCGACACGCACTTGCCGCAGCCGGGCATCGCGCCAGCACGACGGTTGCTGCAGCGGCTTTGGGCAAAGTGCAGGCTGAACCCGTTCAGGCGGATGTCTTCCGTCCAAGCACGCTTTGGGCCGATCAAGGGTCTGGCAGAATCGGCGCCTCGACAGCCCCCTCGATACAGCCCGTGACCGTCCCGCAAGCGGTTGAAATGCCAATGGCGCCGCCATATGAGAGCAGCGCTCTGTCGGCAAAAGTCGAGGCGGCTCCGGTCTCTGCGCCCAATCTCGATTTTCCGCTTGGGGCCGCGCGCGCGCAATTGCATGAGACTTATATTGTCGCTCAGACCGAAGACGGCATTGTCATTGTCGATCAGCATGCCGCTCATGAACGGTTGGTCTATGAGGATATGAAACTCCAAATGGCGCAAGGCGGCGTCAAGCGCCAGGCGCTTTTGATCCCAGACATTGTGGAACTGGCCGAAGACGAGACAGAGCGCGTGTTAGAGCGCAGCGAAGAGCTGGCTGAGCTTGGTCTGGAAATTGAGCCGTTCGGCAAAGGCGCCGTTTGCGTTCGGGCGACGCCAGCGCTTTTCGGCGAGATGGATGTTGCGGGTTTGATCCAGGATCTCGCGGATGATCTGGCCGAGTATGATGCCGGTCTCGCCTTGAAAGAGCGGTTCGAAGAGGTGATGGGCAATATGGCGTGCCGCGGATCGGTGCGCGCTGGGCGGCGCTTGAACGGTGAAGAAATGAACGCGCTGCTCCGCCAAATGGAAGCGACGCCGCATTCCGGGCAATGCAATCATGGGCGGCCGACTTATGTCGAATTGAAGCTGACGGATATTGAACGCTTGTTCGGGCGCCGCTGAGCAAGCTCCAAGAAATAAGAAAAAATCAACCCAACCGTGAAATCCTGTTGGGATGAGCGCGTCTGCGAAACTTCCACGTCTCTTTGAGCACAAGGGCTTTAGCCTTGTCTTATCGACGGCGGTCCTGTTGGCTTTGCTGCAGCTTGGCTTTTTGGCCTATGCGATGCTGTTTGACCTAAATCACCAGCTTTTAGTGCTCGAATCTGCTGTCGTTTTGATCCTGCTGATCGGTTTGATCGTCTTAGTCGCGTATCAGAGCCGCCGATCAGGGAAAGCGGACGCGATTGCAGAGCGCCAATTGTCCCATCTCGCCGACTTTGCAACCGATCTTTATTGGGAAACCGATTTAGAGGGCGTGATTATCACGTCGGGTGGGCGGTTAATGCCGGCGATATTCCCGGACATTAACCGTGTGCTTGGCCGTCACTATTTGGATGTTGTCAATCTCGATGAGAATGAGATGAATAAGATGCGTCACGCTTTGAACGAAATCGAACCTTATTCCGATATTCTGTCTGTGTTTCGCGATCCTGAGGGGCTGCGCTATTATATCTCTCTGTCTGCGACGCCGCGTTATGACCGGACGGGCAATGTGGTGGGATATTTGGGCGTGGGCACAAATGTCACTCGGCGGATCGAGACACAAGGCCGCCTGAAACATATGGCCGAGCATGACATGCTGACCGGTTTGCCCAATCGCTATAAGTTTCAAAGCCGCATTGAGCGGGACCTGTCGCAAAGTGATGA
Organism: Pseudomonadota bacterium; assembly: GCA_039815905.1. Lineage (GTDB taxonomy): Bacteria > Pseudomonadota > Alphaproteobacteria > Caulobacterales > Hyphomonadaceae > Henriciella. The sequence continues at coordinate 3,128 of JBCBYJ010000075.1, forward strand.
AGACGAGAATGTCGCGCTACTGGTCCTTGATCTCGACAATTTCAAAATCATCAATGACACGTTCGGGCATCAGACCGGCGATGCCTTGCTGAACATGGTCGCCAAACGTTTGAAAAAGAGCATTCGCGGCGCCGACTGGGCGGCGCGGCTGGGCGGCGATGAATTTGTCATCGTCTCGCAAAACATCACCAACCCAATGGATGCCTGCTTGCTCGCCTCGCGCCTTCTTAAAGCGCTGTCGCGTCCGTATCGGATTGGCGGCTTAGAATTGAATGTCAGCGCCTCGATCGGCATTGCCTGCGCGCCCTTACATGCTGGCGACACCAATACGCTGATGAAATGCGCAGACTTGGCGCTCTATGAAGCCAAGCATGAAGGTCGCAGCTGTTACCGCTTGTTTCAAGCCTCTGGTGAGGCGACGGGCCTCTATAATTAGAGGCTCGAACTATTTCAGGCTACTGCAGAAATTCTGAATACGTTTCATCGCCTCGACAAGCGCTTCGGTTGAAGTCGCATACGAGACCCGAAACGCTGGCGAGAGACCAAAGGCTTCGCCCATGACCACGGCGACTTTTTCCTGCTCCAAAAGCTCAGAGGCAAAGTCTGTATCGGTTTCGATCCGCTTCCCAGAAGGCGCCGTTTTACCAATCGCACCGGCGCAAGAGGGATAGACATAGAACGCGCCTTCTGGCGTGCCGCAGGTCAAACCCTCGGCTTTATTGAGTTCTGCAACCACCATGTCTCGGCGTTGCTTGAACACTAGATTTCGCTCCGGCAGGAAATCATGCGAGCCGTTCAGTGCAGCAATCGCGGCCCATTGCGAGATCGAGCTGGGATTGGATGTGGTTTGGCTGATGACTTTGCGCATGGTCTTGATCAGCTCAGCTGGGCCTGCGGCATATCCGATCCGCCAGCCGGTCATCGCATAGGCTTTCGACACCCCATTCATGGTCAGAGTGCGATCATACAAGCCCGGCTCGACTTGGGCGATGGTTTGATAGTCGAAGCCATCATAAACCAAGTGCTCATACATATCATCGGTCAGGACCCAGACTTGGGGATGGCGCAGCAAGACGTCGGCGAGGCCCTGTAGCTCGGTTTTCGTATAGGCCGCGCCGGTGGGGTTGGATGGGGAATTCAGGATCAGCCATTTCGTGTTCGGCGTGATCGCCGCCTCAAGCGCTTCTGGCGACAGTTTGTATTTTGTATTCGGGCCGCAGGACACGATCACAGGCGCGCCGCCACACAGTTTCACCATCTCCGGATAGCTGACCCAATAAGGCGCCGGGATGACCACCTCATCACCGGGGTTCAGAGTCGACACCATCGCATTATAAATCACCGGCTTTCCACCGGGTGCGACATGGATTTGCGACGGCTCATAGAGCAGCGCATTGTCGCGTTGGAATTTGGCACAAATCGCCTCTTTCAGCTCTGGCAGTCCGTCGGCGGGGGTGTATTTGGTCTTACCGGCATGAATCGCATCGATTGCGGCTTGCTTAATATGATCCGGTGTATCGAAATCCGGTTCGCCTGCGCCGAGGCCAATGACATTCTCGCCCGCGCGTTTCAATTCCGCCGCTTTGGTGGTCACGGCAATGGTCGCGGATGGGGCAACGCGATTGACGGCATCGCTGAGATATAGCTGGCTGGCCATGGCTTTTACTCCGGTTTTGAAGCCGCTCTAAGCTGCAATTTGCTTAGGGGCAAGCATCCGGCCCGCACGGGTCAAAAAATATTGCTTAGATCAAATTTGACCGGTCGAGTTAGGCTTAATTTGACGCTCTGACGATAAAACCTTGGGATGGCTGGGGCCCGAGGAATATAGCCATGCTATTTGGTCGAGACGGAAGCACGAATATTTATCGCCGCGCCTATGAGGAATTCTTAGGCGAGGTCAGCTTTTATTTGATGGAAGTTCGCGACTATTTCGTCGAACTCACCATGCCTGAGCGCGTATTTGCACTGTGCATGTTCATTCTATTTCTGATCTATCTGATCGTTGCCCGGGCCCGTCGCAAATACAATCCAGGCAGCATTGGGCGTCAATTTGTTGGAGCGGTGATCCTGATTGGCGCCGTGTTGATTGTTGGCGATATCATATTCGACCATACACCAGGCGCATATAGCGGCCTGTTCGAACTCTAGGATTTCGCGCAGCTTCGCCCTAAATTGGCGCTATGCCTGATTCCCCTGACCTCACCGACCGCAAACGCGGTGTCGACGTGATCAAGGACAACTTGTCCCGGCTGCCGGCCAAACCTGGCGTTTACCGCATGTTCGGGGAAGACGAGACGGTCCTTTATGTCGGCAAGGCCAAAAGCCTGAAGGCACGGGTCTCGTCTTACACGCGCATCGGAGGGCAGACACAGCGCATCGCCGCGATGATCCTGGCGACCGCGCGCATGGAATTTGTCGTTACAGAGACTGAGACCGAGGCGCTGCTTTTGGAGGCAAGCCTCATCAAATCGCTGAAGCCGCGCTTCAATATCCTGTTGCGGGATGACAAATCGTTTCCGTACATCTTGATCCGGCGGGACCATGATGCGCCGCAAGTTCTTAAGTATCGCGGTTCTAAAAAAGATCGCGGCGATTACTTTGGCCCATTTGCCAGCGCCAATGCGGTCACCCGCACGATCGACACATTGCAAAAGGCTTTCTTGCTGCGCACCTGCGAGGACAGTGTGTATTCCACGCGCCAGCGCCCCTGCATGCTGCATCAGATCAAGCGCTGTTCAGCTCCGTGTGTTGGGCTGATCGATGCGGGCGAGTATCAAGACCTTGCCAATCAAGCCGCAGACTTTCTGCGCGGCAAAGCGACCGACTTGCAAACCGATCTCGCCGCCCGAATGGACGCAGCGTCTGAGCAGATGGATTTTGAACGCGCCGCGGCTCTGCGCGATCGCATCCGCGCGCTTGCGCATGTCCGCGCCCAGCAAGACATCAATCCGGATGGGATCGAAGAAGCAGACATTTTTTCGATTGCCATGGAAGGCGGTCTGTCAGCCGTGCAGGTCTTCTTCATTCGCGCCGGGCAAAATTGGGGCGCGACGATCCACTTCCCGCGCCACGAAAAAGGGGAGGGACCCGCGGATATTCTCGCTGCCTTTTTGGTTCAATTTTACGATAAGCGTCCACCGCCAAAGCTCATTCTGACCAGCGAAACCCCCTCTGATTGTGACTTAATCGCGGAGGCGTTGAGTCTGAAAGCGGACCGCAAAACCGAGATCCGTGCGCCGCAGCGCGGCGATAAGCGCTCCTTAGTGGAACAAGCGAGCCGGAGTGCCGCCGAAGCGCTGAGCCGCAAACTCGCCGAAAGCGCGAGCCAAGCGCGGCTCTTAGATGAAGTCGCTAAGGCCTTCGATCTCAACGAGCCACCGCAGCGGATTGAGGTGTATGATAACTCGCACATTCAAGGCTCTAACATGGTCGGCGGCATGGTCGTATCCGGGCCAGATGGCTTTGAGAAAGGCCAGTACCGAAAGTTCAATATTAAAGATGCCACGCTCGAGCCTGGTGACGATTATGGCATGATGCGCGAAGTCATGCATCGTCGCTTCGCCCGCGCGCTCAAAGAGCGCGAAGAGGGCAATGACGGCACCTGGCCGGATTTGGTTCTGATCGATGGTGGGCTCGGTCAATTGAACTCCGTGATCGAAGCGATCAGCGATCTCGGCCTGGCGCCCTCCGATGTCAACCTGGTCTCGATTGCCAAAGGCGTGGAGCGCAATGCCGGGCGCGAGCAGTTTTTTCAGCCCGGCCGCGCGCCCTTCCGGTTGCCGGAAAATGCGCCGGTTCTGTACTATTTACAGCGATTACGAGACGAGGCGCACCGCTGGGCGATCGGGGCGCACCGCGCCAAACGCAGCGCAGACATTAAGAAAAACCCCCTGGACGAAATTGAAGGTATCGGCCCTGCGCGAAAGAAAGCATTGCTGCAATATTTTGGGTCTGCCAAAGGCGTGTCGCGCGCCAAGCTAGCCGATCTGAAATCGGTTGAGGGCGTTTCAGCGGCGCTGGCGGAGCGCATTTATGGTCATTTTAACAGTGGTTAGAGCGTGTGCGCCTAGCGATTGGCGCCGGGCACCCATTTGACATCGTCAGCGCCATTCGCATTGGCGATCCGGCCCGCGACAAATAACCAATCTGACAGGCGATTGGCATAGGCCAAAGCCTGATCACTGACGCATTCATCTTGCATCGCATAAATTTCGGCGATTTGACGTTCACCGCGGCGGCTTAGCGTGCGGGCGACATGGAAATGCGCCGCGAGCGCGCTGCCACCGGGCAAAATGAAACTGTCCAGCGGGGCGAGATGTACATTCATGGCGTCAATCTCAGTCTCGAGTCGCGTGGTTTGCGCCTCGACAATCCTCAAAGGCTCCCATTCGAGGGCCTTACCGCGATCCGGTGTGGCGAGGTCTGCGCCAAGGTCGAACAGATCGTTCTGAATGCGCCGAATGGCGGCCAGCATCTCTGCCTGTGCATGTAGTGCGGCGATGCCAAGCGCGGCATTGGTTTCGTCGACGGTGCCATAAGCGGCGACGCGAGGATGCCATTTGTCGACGGGCTCTCCAGTCGATAACCGCGTTTTGCCGCGATCGCCGGTTTTGGTATAAATCTTGTCCAGTTTGACCATTGGGCGGCTCTTAAAAAATCTTGATCGAGCCGAGGACGATCCCCAGCAATATCAATATTCCGATCACCGCGGCTTGGACCATGATCCGCACCCGCATGAGCTGGTTGGATCGGCTGCGTTGACCGTCATCTGTCCGGGTAAGATTAACCAGGCCCATGATCAAAACGACCAGCAAAAGACCGATCGCGATGTAGAGACCAATGGTGAGAGCATTTGCCATAAGCGGCACCTTTTAAATATCCTTGGCGTAACAGATAGGGCGTTGCCCGGGCTTCGGCCATGGGTCAGGCAGCCGCGCCCCGCCGCTGCGTTCATATTCGCCGACTAATACTCGCCGACTA
>JBCBYJ010000076.1:0-8050 GCA_039815905.1 Pseudomonadota bacterium
TCAGGCGCGGCGCGTTTGGCGTGGCGGCTCGCCATGAGCTTCGAACGCAACCGCAAATATTTGAGGACCTGATACATGAAAGGCGGGCCGCTGCCGTCTTTGATATAATCGAGCAACTCGCGATCATCGATGCGCTGAGCGCGCAGAAATTTGCGCGCGATGCCGAGCGTTTTCATATGCTTCAAAATGTATTTGTGCGACCAGATCGCATAGCAGGTGCCAAACTCAACCACATGGTCGCCAATCTCGGACGAGAGGCATTTGCCGCCGACTTTGTCGCTCGCCTCTAGAATGATGACATCTTCAATCCCGCGATCGCGCAACATCTTCGCCATGGTCAACCCAGCCGGGCCCGCACCTAGGATGATGTAGGAGGCGGTTCGGTCAGTGTGAGGGAGTGGCGAAAATGGCATGAGGGAAAAATATAAATGTTAACGTTATTGATATTTGCTAAATTTAGAGTTGATGTTAACCCTTTTCCCCAGATTATAGCTCAGGTCAAACATGGATCTTTTCTTCACCCTTATATTAACGGTATTTCGGACCTACTTGACCCCACGGGATGCCAATGTCTGGGAGGGAACGACCTATCGATTCAAACCGCGGGCTTGGGATCGGATGCGCAACGGTCAATTGCTTCCCTCTCGTATCCCTTCTTTTATCGACATATCTCTTATCAATTTCTTTATTGGGACGCGGATGTCGGCGGTGGTGCGCAAACATGGCTGGATTCCGGTCGTCTTAAGCTCGGTTCAAACGCGCAGCCAATCCCGGATTCCGAAAGGCGTATTACAGATTCACACACGCGTCGTCGGCTGGCACGATCAGTTTGTCGAGATTGAGCACACATGGTTCGATGCAGCGGGTGAGACGGTTTTAAACTCGGTCTATTTGACCCGCGTCACCCATTCGGGTCGGGACAAGGTCACGGGCGCGGATATGCTGCAAGCGCTTGGCGAGCCTGTGATCGATCGACCGCTGTCAATTGCCGCGTCGCAATTACTCGACGAATACTTCCGCGTGAAGGCCGCGAATGCCCGGGTTAACGACGCCGAAGCGGCGTTGAGTCTTGCTTAGATCTTACGCGGATCGGGAAATTCCCGGATCAACTGTAACGAGTTTCAAAGTTTGAATTGCTATGCACGCCTCACCTGCAATTGGATGGCACCATGGCTCAGCTTCAAACGGCTCAAATCTCCCCGACTCAAACCGATGCACTGGCGCTCAATCCGAGCCGCCTGCATGATAAGATTTTCGAAGCCGAACAGGACTTTGCCGATCATCCGTTTCTGACGACCGCCCTGCCGACGGGGCATAATGAAACCACGGATTTCAAAACCGCGATCGGCGCGGCGCAAGCGCTGGCCGTGTATCTGCGCGAAACGCTGGGCTATGAGCAAGGTGATGTCGTCGCGATCCAATCGCCCAATTGCACGTCCTATATTGTCAGCCTGCTCGGCGTGTATCTCGCCGGATTGACGATCACCAATGTTAATCCACTCTACACCGCTGCTGAAACCCGTCGGCACTTAAAAGATAGCGGCGCGCGCTGTGTGATCGGTTCGACCATCTTCTCAGAAATGATCGAAGCGGCGATCAAAGACGGCACGCAAGTCGACAAAGTGATCGCGATCTCGGTGACCGATTTCTTCAAGCCGATGACGCGCGGCGTATTGAACCTGCTCCTGAGGCGTGTGAAAAAGCTCGATCGCCCGTTCCAAGGCGCGCACACGCGTTTGATTGATATTGTTTCTGAACAGCCAGAGGCGCGGGTCGACTATGTCAGCGCGCTGGCGCCAACGCGGGACACGATCTATCAGTATTCTGGCGGCACCACAGGCGTCTCAAAGGGCGTTCGTCTGACCGAACAGGGACTGATGAGCAATATTGCGCAATTTGCGCAGGCCGCACCGGAGCTGCTTAACACACCGACCCAAACCATGCTGCTGGCTTTGCCGGTCTATCATGTGTTTGGGATGCTCGCCTCCGTCATCGCGATCACCAATGGCGGTCATTTGGTCCTGATCCCAAATCCGCGTCCCCTGACCAATATGAAGCCGGCCTTTAAGACCTTCAAGCCCGACTATTTCCCAGGCGTGAATACGCTGTTTGAGAAGCTCTTAGACGAAGACTGGTTCTTAGAGCATGGTACCAGCTTGAAAATTACAATTTCAGGCGCTGCTGCGCTGCATGATCACACCGCCAAGCGATGGATGGAGGCGACCGGCTCCAACATTATCGAAGGCTATGGCATGACCGAGGCGACGACTTTGATCGCTGTGCGTGACCATTCGCTCAGTCAAACCGCCGGGTCTGCAGGCTTTCCGCTGCCTGGCACAGATGTCCGTATCTTGAGCAATGATGCGGTCACCCAAGCCCCGGATATTGTCGGCGAGATCGTCATTTCCGGACCACAAATCATGTCCGGATATCTTGGCCGCGAGCAAGAAACCAAGGCGTCTTATCACCGCAATTGGTTGAAAACAGGCGATATGGGCAAGTTCGATGAAAACGGCGAGCTGCACATTGTCGACCGTTGTAAAGACATGGTCTTGGTCAGCGGCTTTAATGTCTTCCCGAACGAAGTAGACGCCGTTCTATCCGCCTGCCCAGGCCTCGTGGAGGCGGCCACCGCAGGTATTCGAACCAAGGATGGCGCGGAAGAGCTGCACGCATTTGTCGTCAAAGGCGACGAGGCCCTGAGCGAGCTCGCCGTCCTGTCTTATTGCCGCGATCACCTAACCGGCTACAAAGTGCCGCGCAGAGTGCATTTCATTGACGAATTGCCGAAAAACCCGATCGGAAAAATTATCCGGCGGCGCCTGCAGGACTATTGCTAGTCAGCCAATCCTGCGCGCTGCGCGCAGGCTGGGGTGGTTAAGCCGGGGCGTCCGGCGCGACCCGCGATGAGATCGTAATCACGCCTTTGTTTGGAATGCGCGTGGTCAGGGCTTCACCCGCTTCAATTTCGATACGGTCTGGCAGAACCCTTGACCGATTTGGCAGCGCGAAAGACACCGAATAAGACCCAGCAGGAAGGTCCTTGATCTTCAAATTCGCCGCGCCTTTGGTTTTGACCACGACCGTGGTGGATCCATCTGGATTGACGAAGGCGAGCGGATCGACGCCGCCGCCTTTCTCGACCGCAGAGCCAATGCGCTTGGCGCCCAGACGGACGTGCCGAAAATACTGAATATTATGGCGCATGTCCTCGCTGATCCGAAGCTCTGACGTCCCGTCTGGCAACTCTTTCATTTTGTAGAGCGAGTAGACCACACTGCCTTGCCAAGACGAATTGTTGGCGAGTCTGAGATCTTCATGCAGGACATGGTGATTGGCGTGGCCAAACCACAATTCCAACATGCCGGTTTTGAGGTCATGTTTTTCGGCCAATTCTGCGATGCGGCGGGCATTGCGCGGGCGTGACCCAGCATAGCGGTGATAAGCGATTTCGCTCATATAATCCGTGGCGCCCGGCACGCTCGCAATGCCTTCAAAATAGCGCACCGTGAAGGACATATTCAGCACAGACGGTCCGACAAAAGACGGCCGATAGCCATGCGCTTCGAGGCGTTTACCGGCCGCCAGAACGGCTTCGCCAATCTCTCGTCCTGTCCACATGTCCGGCTTTTGATCCGGCTCGAGAATGACTTCCCAAGTGTCTGGAACGAAGCCCCATTTCGCCTCCATATGCTGATAAGCGGCGAGTACGAATTCAGCATATTCCTCAGGATCCTTGAGGGGGTAATAACCCTCAATAAACGCCACATAACAGACATTGACCCAGAGCTTTTCACCGCGCGCTTCTAGCCGCTGTTTGATCGGCAAGACCGTTTCTTCGATATGCCAGTCGAGCTCAACGAAATTAAAGCCGTCTGGATTGATGACGAATGGGTCATCATTGTCATTTTCCATACTGTACCGATACGGCTTGTAGTCCCGGAACTTCACCTCAGCATTGATAAACTTGCGCGCTTCCGCCCCGTCCGACTCGGCATTATTGGTGATTTCCAGGCGCACCCGATTGATCCCGGCTTCTGCGACCAGCCCATCCAGCAAGTCGTCTTTAAACGGGCGCCAGAATGGCTTTTGCGGGTTGCCTGCAACGTCTGCGGTCAGCTCCCAGCCGGTCATGGTTTGATAGGTCGCCGCCGGGTCGATACGGATCACCGCATTGCGTTCAGATGTGTTCCCGCAACCAACGAACACCAAACCCACCGCAGCCATGAGCAGGCCGAGACCGAAAACCGATTTAAACCCGCGCATGTCATGTCCCTCTACTCGCAGATTTTGGGAGCGCTAAATGCCGTATCAGACACCGCGCTGATCCTTTATTGCTACGCCCTCGCGGCGACGAGGTCGAGCCCAAACCCTAAACGTCGCCCAAAACAAAACCCCCGCGCCGACGGCACGGGGGTTTGTTATCATAAAAGCCGGTCGTTTATACGAGGCCCTCACGCTGGGCGCGCTTCCGAGCAAGTTTGCGAGCGCGGCGCACAGCTTCTGCCTTTTGGCGAGCCTTCTTTTCAGACGGCTTTTCGAAATAGGTGCGAGATTTCATTTCACGAAACAGGCCTTCGCGTTGCATTTTCTTCTTCAATGCGCGCAGAGCTTGTTCGACATTATTGTCGCGAACGGTAATTTGAATAATGGTCAACTCTCCATAAAGTCGGGGCAGCGAGGCTGCATGTGTGCGGTTGTGGCCTATGGGACCTAAAGCAAAGCGCGCCTATAACATGTGGATAACGCCTTGCCTATCCCCGGACTCAGATATGTCGACGCCGTCTCAAAACCTCCGTGAAACCTGGCTGGAGGCCCTCTTGCCTAAGGTTGAACGCACCGGATGGACCAGCCGGAGCGCGCGGATCGCTGCTCAAGAGGCCGGTCTCAGCCCCGGCGAACGCGCTTTAGCGGCGCCGAACGGGGTCACCGATCTGATCGACCATTTCTTCGGTCGCTCTCTCGAAGACATGCACGCCGCGCTGTCAGATCAGGCGCTCACCCAGTTGCGCACGCATGAGCGGGTTGCCGCGGCGCTGATCGCTTGGTTGGACGGCCTATCCGCGCACAAACCTGCGGTGCGCAAAGCGGCTGGGCGCGGACTTGCCCCTTGGGGCGCCGGCGCTGCAGCCAAGCGCGTTTGGACGATTGCAGACGCGGTCTGGGACGCCGCCGGCGACACTGCGACGGACTATAATCGCCAAACCAAGCGGGCGCTGCTCAGTGCTGTGATCCCGTCTATCGTGCTTTATTGGCTCGACCATAATGATCCCAAAGCCCTCAAAGCCTTTATCGACCGGCGTCTGAAGACCGCGATGCGGATCGGGCAAACCGGTGGAAAAGTGCTTGGGCCCGGTCTCGAATTGGCGTCGCGGCTGCGCCGCTCTGGCAAGTCCGTTTAGGCTCGACCGCGCGGCGTTCAGGCAGATTGCTGTTGCAAAAGCTTCAAACGGGACGCTACAAGCATTCTCCGCGTTAGATAGGGGCAAGGAGTACATATGCCTAGACCGGCTGGGGTTCGTAACCATGATTTTGACGCCAAACGAACCGCCCTTCTTGATACGCTGACTGAGTTTGCGCTGCGCGATGATCTTCGCCGACCGTCGCTGCGCCAATTTGCCATTGCGGCAAAAGCCTCCGAACCGACTCTACGGCATTATTTCAAAGATCGACAAGGCTTAGTTGTCGCGATCCTGGGTCATATCCATGACCGCGCGGTGCCGCTTTGGCAGATCATCATGACGGGCGCGCCGGATACGGCGACGGCGGTGGAAGAATATTTTCGCGTCACCGAGGCGGGCCTGACCCTGGGCGGTTTTGCGCGAGCGCACGCGTTTGGGATTATTGAAGGCATGGCTGATGAAGTCGTAGGCCGCGCCTATCTTGAATGTCTGCTTGATCCGGCATTGGAAGCGGTATCGAAAAAGATGGCAGCAACGCCGGGCGGGCCGGAATCGCCAGCAGAGTGCCGGGCCTCGGCCTTTATGATGCTGTCACCCATTCTCGTCATGACCTTGCATCAACAGCTTTTGGGCGGCCAAGACGCCTCGCCGGTGGATACTGATGGCTTTTTGAAGCTTATGCAGAATTGGCTCGCCTCAGGCCTCAGCCAATAGTGCGCTCAAAGCCTGCAAGTCCGCGTCGGGCGTCGCCCAGCTGCAGACGAACCGGTAAGATCCGCCGGGCCAAGGATAATATTTGACATTGGCCTCTATTAGCCGGGCCGCCAGCGCCTCCGGCAGCGCGCAGAACACTTCATTCCCGTCAGTCGGATAGGTCAATCGGACCCCCGGCACCGCGCACAGCCGGTTGGCGAGGTCTTTGGCTTTCTGATTGGCCTGTGCGGCCAGTGACAGCCACAGCCCGTCGGTCAGCATGGCTTCGGCCTGCGCGGCGATGAAGCGCATCTTTGGCGGCATATGGCCCGACCGCTTGGCGCGAGCTTTAAGTGCCGCAAAGCGGGCGCGTGCAGGCCCGAAGAGCAAGATCAGCTCACACCCAATGGCGCCGGTTTTGGTCAATCCGAGGGTGAGGACATCTATTCCGGCTTCCCAGCTCATCTCTGCCGGACGCGCTTTGGTCGTTGCCAAAGCATTTGCGAGCCGTGCGCCATCAAGATGAGTGCTGAGGCCCGCCGCTTTCGCGAGCGCGGTATAATGCTCAATCTGCGCAACCGGATAGGCCGTGCCGCATTCGGTCAGATTGGTCAGCGACAAAGCCTCTAAGGGTGTTTCATGTACGAAGTCAGGATCGTTCGCAGCAAGGACGTTGCGCAGAGCGGCTTCGTCAATTTGCGCGCCTGTACCGGGCAAGAGCCGCAGTTTTGCGCCGCCAGTGAAGAATTCCGGCGCGCCGCGCTCATCGCGTTCAATATGCGCTTCTTCGTGACAGGCAATCGCGCCGGTCGGCGAGCAGATCACAGACAGGGCGAGCGCATTCGAGGCGGTGCCGCTGGCGCACATCCAGACCTCAAAATCATCGGTCTCAAGCACATCTGAGAGCAGCGGCCGCAGGCGCGCCGTCACAGCATCGGCGCCATAGCTTGCCGCCGGGCCTTGATTGGCCGCGGCCAGAGCTTCGATCACTGACGGATGCGCGGGCGCGGCAGTATCGGATGAAAAATCCATGACTTAGAGCATGACGTCCGGCGTCTGCCACATCAAGTGTTGGCCGCCATCGCTGGCAATCAGCTGACCGGTAATGCTGTCCGCCTCGATTAAATAGCGTAAGGTCTTGACGATTTCACCCGGGTTGGAGCCTTGCTGGGTCAGCGTGGCTTGAGCTTCTGCGGCAAACTCACCGGGCTTTTGGTGGATATTTTCCAAAGTCGGTCCGGGGCCAATCCCATTGACACGAATGTTCGGCGCGAGCGACTGGGCCAGCGTCCGCGTTGCCGTCCACAAGGCGGATTTCGACAATGTATAGGTGAAGAAAAGCGGATTGAGCTTGAGCACCCGCATGTCGATCATATTAACGATCAGACCGGCCTCGTCTTGCGGCAATGCGCGGGCAAAATGTTGAGCCAAGAGGACCGGGGCGCGGAAATTCGGCCCCATATGAAAATCCCAGTCTTTGCGCGTGTGCTCAATCGCGGTGTCATCCACGAAGGTTGAGGCGGAATTGACCAAAAGTGTCAAAGGACCGCCAAGCGCCTCTTGGGCGACGCGTTCCAGCACGGCGGTCTGTTCTTCATCGGCGAGGTCGGCTTGCACCAGTTCTGCCGTCCCGCCAGCCGCCCTGATCGTCTCGACCGTGGCATCTGCGCCAGGTTTCGAGCCGCGATAATGCACAGCCACAGACCAGCCGTCTTGTCCGAGCGCTTCGGCCATGGCTTTGCCGAGGCGCGCGCCGGCCCCGGTGACCAAGGCACGTTTAGGTCCTTCAGATACGCGTTGGGTCACGTCAAACTCCGCCTAAGGCAGGGACGCAGGGTCAATCAAATCGCTTAAAGTCGATCAGATTCAAAATTCCGAACACCGCCACAGTGGCGAGAATGGCCCAGACAGATGCGTGGATCATGGCAACAGCCCTCAAATAAACTTGCGCTCTG
>JBCBYJ010000077.1:0-8024 GCA_039815905.1 Pseudomonadota bacterium
ATCTGCAACGATGTTTTAGGCTATGGCCCATTGGAACCGCTTCTCGCACGAGATGATATTGCTGATATCATGGTGAATGGCGCCAATCGGGTGTTTATCGAAGTTGGCGGTAAAATTCAGCTGACCAACATTCGGTTCCGCGACAATGCCCAGCTGATGAATATCTGTCAGCGCATCGTCAGCCAAGTTGGCCGCCGCGTCGATGATGCGAGCCCGATCTGTGACGCGCGTCTGCTGGATGGATCGCGGGTCAACGTGATCGCGCCGCCGCTCTCGATTGATGGGCCTGCGCTGACCATTCGTAAGTTTAAAAAGGACAAGCTGAAGCTTCAGGACTTGGTGAACTTTAAATCGATCTCTGAGGCCGGCGCGGAAATCCTGCGGATCATTGGTCACTCGCGCTGTAATGTCTTGATCTCTGGCGGTACCGGCTCGGGTAAGACGACCTTGCTCAACTGTTTGACCGGCTTCATCGAGCCCGGCGAGCGCGTTATTACCTGCGAAGACTCGGCCGAACTTCAATTGCAGCAACCGCACGTGGTGCGCCTGGAAACGCGGCCGCCAAACATTGAAGGCTCGGGCGAGATCTCGATGCGTGACCTGGTCAAAAACTGTCTGCGGATGCGCCCAGAGCGGATCATCGTGGGTGAGGTTCGTGGCCCAGAAGCCTTTGACTTGCTGCAAGCGATGAATACCGGCCACGATGGCTCAATGGGCACACTGCACGCCAACAGCCCGCGCGAGGCTTTGTCGCGGGTTGAGTCAATGATTACAATGGGTGGGTTCAGCCTGCCTGCGAAAACCATTCGTGAAATGATTGTCGGCTCGGTTGATGTGGTCGTCCAGGCCTCTCGTCTGCGGGATGGATCGCGGCGGATCATGTGTGTGACGGAAGTTATGGGGCTTGAGGGCGATACAATCGTTCTGCAGGACATTCTGAAATACGAAATCGACGGCGAAGACGATGATGGCAAGATTATTGGCAGCCATCGCGGCACGGGAATCGGCCGACCAAAATTCTGGGAACGCGCGCAATATTACAATCTTGAGCGCGATCTTGCGACCGCTCTAGACGATCTGGTGTAAGCCATGGATTTGAGCGGCGATCTTCTCATCTATCTTATTGGCGGCTTGGCGTTCTTGTGTATTGCCGGGATCGGCATCGTGTTCACGGGCAATGTCGAAGCCGAGAAAGCCTCGAAGCGCGCGCGACAATTGGCGAGCGGCGAATCGAACGGTCGCCGAGACCGTAATGATCCGAACGCAGCGCGTAAAAAACAAACGCAGCAAATGCTCAAAAAGCTGCGAGAGCAAGATGAGAAGCGCCGTAAGTCGCTGACCGCAAACGACATTCAGTCTAAAATCGATCAAGCGGGTCTCGAATTGCCCGCGCAAGCCTTTTGGATCATTTCGATCGTCCTCGGCACCATGGCGGCGCTCGGGACGTGGTATTCTGGCGCTGACGGTCCGCCTATGATCCTTGGCTATGAGTTTAAATCTCGCCCGCTCACCATCGCTGCGGCTGGGCTCGTCGGCGGGGTTGGGCTGCCGCACTTTATCCTCAACTTCCTCACCAAGGGGCGCAACAAGAAGCTGATGAATCAGTTTGCCGATGGGGTCGATATCATTGTTCGGGGTGTGAAATCTGGTCTGCCATTGAATGAGTGCTTGCGGATTATCGCCAAAGAAAGTGCCGCGCCGCTCGGGCCAGAGTTTAAGCTGCTCACCGACAATCTACAGATGGGCATGAGCACCGACCGAGCCTTGCAACAATTCTATAAGCGCGTGCCGCTCTCGGAAGTGAACTTCTTCGTTATCGTGCTGACCATCCAGTCGAAAGCTGGGGGTAACTTGTCAGAAGCGCTCGGCAATCTATCCGCCGTTATCCGCTCGCGCAAAATGATGCGCGAAAAGATCAAAGCGCTCTCCGCCGAAGCCAAGGCATCGGCCGGGATTATCGGTGTTTTGCCATTTGCCGTGGGCTTCATGGTCTATCTGACCACGCCGTCTTACATCATGGAATTGTTCACCAGTTCGGGCGGTCACACGGTCTTATTCGTCGGCTTTTGCTTGTACGCCATTGGCATCACTGTGATGCGCAAAATGATCAACTTTGATTTCTAGGGGACAGAATTGGGTGATTTTGCAACATCTCTGAGCGATCCCGCCACGCTTCTGTCTATGGCCGTCGGTTTGGCCATGTTCATGACGGTGGTCGGTGTGATGTTGCCGGCATTGAAAGGCGACAAGCTGGAAACGCGCCTCAAGCAAGTGACGTCCCAGCGTGAGAAATTACGTCGTGCAAACCGCGCTGACCTTGAACAAAAAGGGTTGAAGCGCGAATCCACGGGCGCGATTAACGACATTACCAAAAAGCTCGACCTCCAAAAAATGCTGGAGGACCCGAACATTGCCGAGAAGCTCGAACAAGCGGGTCTGCGCGGCCCCCGTCCGATTACGATCTTCTATTTCTTCCGCTTCTTATTGCCCTTTATCGGGGCGGTTGGCGCCTTTATCTATATCTTCCTGGTCAATGATCACGGTCTGCAGCCAACGATGAAGTATGGCTCTATCGTGTTTGGCGCGGCGATCGGATTCTATGCCCCGAACCTATATGTCGGCAATATTGCTTCAAAACGTCAGCAATCCATCATGCAGGCCTTTCCAGATGCCTTGGACATGATGTTGATCTGCGTCGAGTCCGGCATGTCGATTGAAATGGCCTTTGCAAAAGTTGGCGCTGAAATCGGCACCGCCTCGGCCGAGCTTGCTGAAGAGTTACAGCTGACCACAGCGGAATTGTCGTATCTGCAAGAGCGGCGAATGGCTTATGAAAACCTCGCGCGCCGAACCGGTCATGAAGGCGTGAAAGCGGTGACGATGGCGCTCATTCAGGCGGAACGTTATGGTACGCCGCTTGGCGACGCGCTGCGGGTCATGTCAAAGGAAAACCGCGAAATGCGGATGTCGGCCGCTGAAAAGAAAGCCGCCGCCCTCCCGGCGCAGCTCACGGTGCCGATGATTTTGTTCTTCTTGCCGGTTCTGTTCCTGGTTGTGTTGGGACCTGCCGTGATCAAAGTCATGCGGATGCAGGCCGAAAACAACGTCTAAGCGGCGCGCTTTGATAAACTGAATTCAGGTCTAGGCTGAGCGCAGGCTTAACCGCCTTGTGAGCCTCGCAGCTTCGGGCGCAGGCCTGTCGGACTGGTCGCCTCGGCCGCGCCGTCCAGATCAGCCTCATTCGGCTCGGTCATGCTTTCCGCGTCAACTTGAGCCTCGCGAATTTCCGGCATGTCTTGTTCAGGACCGGGGCGCGCTTGCGCTTCGGCGAGCACCTCGTCGAGCGATTGCAGAGACTGGTAGCTGCGCGCGGGTAGCATCATATCGCGAAGGGCGCGTTGATTCTCCTCAACGCTGCGCGCTGGCGCGTTCGGATCGACACTGATCATGTCATCATACTTCCCCTGCAAACCGAGCACCAGCGCCAGGTTCTGCCGCACGCGCGAGTCTGCGTCCGGTTGCTCAACGGCTTGTCTGAGCAGGCGCTCCGATTTCGCCAAATCGCCTGTCAGCGCCAAAGACAGCCCATAATTAGACAATGTCGAGACCCGCGTCGGCTCGCGCTCGAGCGCCAGCTCATATGCGTCCTGCGCTTGCCCGTGGCTTTCAAGGCGGTCGAATGCAAGGCCTAAGGCGGCCAACGGCGCGGCATCGGTGGCGGGCGAGAAGTCGGCGCTGCGCACAAAGGCCTGCGCCGCCTCAGTCGGTTTATTGAGGGCCATAAAGGAGCGGCCAAGTTCTAAGTAAATTTCGTAACTGGTCGGGTGGATGGGCAACGCATTGGTGGCGATTTCCAGGACCCGGTCATGACTTCCAATGCCGCGCAGCGCGCGCATGAAATTGACCGTGATCTGTTCGTCTGCACCATTCTTCTGGTACTCATTCGCCCAGAAATTCGCGCGCGTGATCGGGTCGGAGCGTTCCGCTTGAGCAATTTGTTCCTCGGTCGCAGGCTGCAAAGCCTGTTCGATCGCATCTTGATAGGCTTGCTCTTCATCTGTCAGTTTTTCGCCACCGGCCGTGGACGCGCAGCTGGCCATAGCCAGTATCGCAAGACTGGGCAGAATGCGTTTAACAGTATTGGCTCTGGACATCATGTGGGCTCCAAGGCTGTAAGAGACCCAGACATGCCAGCAACCTGGTCAAGATCAGGTTAATAAAACTGGCTTCGAAATTAACTTGTACGGAAATTTTCATGCCCACTCATCCAGCGCTGCTCGAAACCGCAATCTCACCCGCACGGCTTTCCTTGTTCACCAAGGCGGATTGGGAGGCTTTAGGCCCGGAAAGCGGCGTTCCCGCTGCGCTTTTAAGCCTGGCTAAGGCGAATGCATTCGACGCCGCTGCTGGCGCGTTCGTGATTCTCTCGGATGCGGCAGGAACGATCACCGATCTGGTGGCCGGTTTGGGGGCGGGAACCGATGCGCTCGCGGTCGCCTCGATTGCCGCGAAACTGCCGACCGCCGACTATGAGATTGTTCGCGATGGTGGATATTCGCTCGATCATATCGCAGCCGGCTGGACCGATGGCGCCTACCGGTTTGATCGATATTTGAGCGAGAAAGCCAAACCACCGCGTTTGGTCATTGGCGGCGGCGCCGATGGCGAGGCACGGGTGAGACTGGCCATCGCGACCGATCGGTTGCGCGATTTGGTCAATACGCCCGCCGAAGATATGGCGCCAGCGGACCTGCAAAGTGTGATCAGCGATCTTGCGGAACGCTATGGCTGCGCCTTGCAGACCATTTCTGGCGAGGCCTTGCTCAAAGAAAACTATCCCATGGTTCACGCGGTCGGACGCGCCGGGCCGCAAGCGCCGCGGATCATGGAGCTGACTTGGGGCGAAGACGGCGCTCGGCAGATCGCAATTGTTGGCAAAGGGGTCACCTTCGATACAGGCGGGCTGAACCTCAAGACCGGCAACTATATGCGCTTGATGAAAAAAGATATGGGCGGCGCGGCGCACGCGATTGCTCTGGCGGAACTGATCATTGGCGCTAACCTGCCCGTGCAAGTGAAACTGTACGTGCCGGCGGTCGAAAACGCGATTTCCGCGACCGCTTTTCGGCCAGGGGATGTCCTATCCAGCCGCAAAGGCTTGAGCGTTGAGATTGATAATACAGATGCTGAGGGGCGCTTGATATTGGGCGATGCCTTGACCCGGGCCAGCGAAGAAGACCCTGACTTGCTGATCGATTTCGCCACGCTTACCGGCGCGGCTCGTGTGGCGCTGGGGCCGGATCTCGCGCCTTATTACACCGATGACGAAACCCTGGCGGCGCAGATTGCGGACGGCGCCAGCACAAGTGGAGATCCGGCCTGGCGCATGCCGCTCTGGTCGCCATATAAATCGATGTTAAAGAGCCCGATTGCTGACCTCGTAAACAGCGCGTCTGGCGGCATGGCAGGGTCGATCACAGCGGCGATTTTTCTTCAGCAATTTGTCGACGCGAAAGCTTGGGTTCATCTTGATGTCTGGGCCTGGCGCGAGGGCAAATATGGGCGCCCCGCTGGCGGCGCCGCGTGCGGTCTGCGCGCGATGTGGGACATGATAAAGGCGCGTTACGCCTAACGCTCGTCGCTGATAATATAGCGCGGCCCAACGCCAAGCCGGTAAGCCTTATCGTCTCGGTTATAAAGACGGCACACTTTCAGCGACAAACACCCGCATCCGATACAGCCGTCGAGATTGTCGCGCATGCGTTGCATCAAGGCGATCCGCTGATCGAGGGTTTTGCGAAACTTGCTACTAATCTTTGCCCAATCCGCTTTGGTGGGTGTGCGCCCGTCGGGAAGGCTGGCCATGACGTCTTTGATTTGATCCATGCTCAATCCAATTTGCTGTGCGATCAAAATGAAGGACAGGCGGCGGATGTCGGAGCCTTCATAGCGCCGTTGATTGCCTTGATTGCGATCTGGTGAAATTAGACCTTTGCGTTCATAAAAGCGGATCGCCGATACCGAGAGACCGGTTCTTACCGCCAAATCCCCGATCGATAGACCGTGTTTCATGACCATCTGAAAATCTCCAAAAAATAGCTTGACCTAAACTTAGGTTCAGGAATTACACGGTCTTTTATGATCAATCAAATCATGGAGTCTAAAATGCAAAAAGCGATCCTTGAACACATCAATATGACCGTCTCTGACCCTGACAAGACCGCTGCGATGTTGCACGACTTGTTCGGCTGGAAAATCCGCTGGAGCGGCGCGTCGATCCATAATGGGCGCACGGTCCATGTTGGCAATGAGGACGATTATGTCGCCTTGTACAGTGTCGGTGCACCGCGTGCTTTGGCGGAGAATGAGACTTACAGTTTGGCCGGGGCGGTCAATCATCTCGGCATTCTGGTCGAAGACTTGAATGAAGCTGAAAAGCGCGTGCTGGACTTTGGGCTTCAAACTCACAGTCATCAGACTTATGAGCCTGGCAGCCGCTTCTATTTCCATGACCATGATGGCATTGAATATGAAGTGGTGAGCTATGCTTAAGCGCCTGAGTGCTCGGTCATTTCTTTCATGACTCGCCAAATAGGAGAACTGCGCTAAGCTTTGATCCAAGTCTGGAGAGAGTTCAAGCATGCTAAAGCCAAGCCATTGGATCAGCGCGCTGGCCGTCAGCCTGTCAGGCTGCGTCAGCGGTGATGTCGAATCTGTGGGGGCGCCCTTGGTCAATTCTGAAACGGTCGCCGAGATCGCCGAAATCGCTGATCCAGCGGCAGGACCTGGCGACCGCATGCCGTCTGGGCGCGCGCTCGGCACCCGGTCAGCGGTGGTTGCGCCATATGCCGCCGCCGCCACCGCGCACCCGCTAGCGACGCAAACCGCGCTCGACGTGATGAAACAGGGCGGTTCGGCGATGGATGCAGCGATCGCAGCGAATGCAATGCTTGGCCTGGTCGAACCTACGGGGAACGGCATTGGCGGAGATCTCTATGCGATCGTTTGGGATCCAAAAACCCGTCAACTTTACGGTTATAATGGTTCTGGCAGGTCCCCGATTGGGGCGACGCTCGCGGATATGCAAGCCAAGGCGGATGAATTCATGCAAGGGGAGGAAATCCCGCCCTTTGGCGCTGCGCCGGTCTCTGTGCCAGGCACAATCGATGGCTGGTTTGCTTTGCACGCGCGGTTCGGCAAGCTCGATATGGCGGACAATCTGAAGCCGACAATTGAATATGCCCGCAGCGGCGCGCCGATCCCAGAAGTCATCGCCTATTATTGGTCGCGCGGCCCGCTGCGCTATGAACCGGCTTATGAGAGCGGCATGCTGGAGGAGTATGAGAATGCGAGGAAGACCTTCTTCTCGCCGATGCCCGTCGAAGGGTCTTTGTTTCGAAACCCAGACCTCGCCGAGACGTTGAATGCGATCGCTCTGAACGGCCGGGACGCGTTTTACAAAGGCGCAATCGCGCGCACCATGGCAACCTATTTCGAACGCATTGGCGGCTTTTTGCGCTATGAGGATTTCGCGGCGCATGAAGGCGAATGGGTGGAACCGCTCTGCGTCGAGTATCGCGATCTGGTCAAGCTCTGCGAACTCGGTCCAAACACGCAAGGCGTCGCGGCGCTGCAAATGTTGGAAATGCTTGAACGCTTCGATTTGCGAGCCATGGAATTCGGGTCGCCCGACAGTTTAATGGCGCAGATTGAGGCCAAACGCCTGTCCTTTGCAGATCGGGCGGCGGGGTATGCGGACCCGGCCTATAGCGAGATCGATCCGAACCTATTCATTCGTCCGGGTTACAATGCCGAGCGCGGCAAAGCCATCGACATCGCTCAAGCAATGGCGCCGCCCGCGCCGGGCTTCGCGGATGCCGATAAGAGGCTCGAAGACGGTGACACGACTTACCTGACCGTAACCGATAAAGACGGCATGATGGTCTCTCTGATCCAGTCGAACTATCGCGGCATGGGCTCGGGGCTCGTCGCGGATGGTCTTGGGTTCATGTTTCAAGACCGTG
>JBCBYJ010000078.1:0-7978 GCA_039815905.1 Pseudomonadota bacterium
CGAGCGCCCGTGAGGGGTTTGGGGCTGGGGGAAGGGTTTGAAAGTGCGAGCGCGCCTCTATTTCCGGCGCCCCCAGCCCGGGTATCGGCGGAGCGAATAGGAGCGCTTTGAGGCGGCAGATCTGGACGGGGGATAAGCGATCGCGGATCAAGTCCACGCCGCCTCGGAGTTCAATCAGTCGCCGTCACCTGGGTTCGGGCTGAAAAAGTCTGCGAGTTTGTTGGTTTTCTGGGCGAAGTCTTCGCGATCCGCCGGGGGCTCTTTCATTCGCGTGATATTGGGCCAGACATTCGCATAGTCCGTGTTTAGTTTGAGCCACTTTGCGTCCGGCTCATCCTCAGTGTCTGGCTTGATCGCTTCGACCGGGCATTCGGGCTCGCAGACGCCGCAATCAATGCACTCATCGGGATGGATGACCAACATATTCTCGCCTTCATAGAAGCAGTCAACGGGACAGACTTCGACGCAGTCCATGTATTTGCAGCGGATGCAGGCATCCATCACGATGTAAGTCATTGGTGAGCTCTGTAATCTTTCGTGCAGCGCAGCACATGGCGACGGATTTAGGACAAGTCAATCCTGCTGGATGTCACGATGCGTTTAGTTCTGCTCTTTTCCGCGCATGCGCCCGCGTGACATCATCAATGTGCAACAAGCTGGCAACATGACGAATGAAGGATTCTTCGTATTTGCAGGCCTCGCCATCGGCCAGCGAGACATTGTAAAGGCCTTCAATCACCCCGGCGCGTTCGCTTTGTGGCAAGCTTTTAACATGCCGGGTCAGGGCATGCGTGTCGGTCGCCTCCTCGGCCAGCGTTTCGCCGCGCTGCAGCACCGCATCGGCGCGTTCAGCGCCCATATTGAAGCTGGTGACCAGGATCTCCGCGATCATGTCGCTTTCGAGATTGGCATATACGCCATCGACCAAAGCCGCTTCGACTAAGAGCGCCGCCGCCGCTTCATATGGATCTAAATCACGCACGGGCGCATCTGGGCGACCGGCACCGAACAATAGACAGAAAACCAACCATGAGAATACTATGCGCTGTCCTCGATCCGTCTGTAAAGAGCTTGCGCTTCAACCGCCGGACCTCTCCTGTCGCCAATCGCCAGGACTTGCACGGTTTCGATCGATTTGGCTTTGTAAAATGTCAGAATATCGCCCGTGCAGATCCGCTGCCCGGCTTTGTCGGTTTTTCGGGTCTGTCCGTGCCGGGTAATTCGGATGCCCTTGCGGCTCACATAGTCTGTCGCCAGCGCGCGCGTTTTGAAAAATCTCGCTCGCCACAGCCAAATATCGACGCGAATGTCGGCGGCGTCCGGCTCACTCATTTGCGGCTGGCGGCGTTCCAGGCGCGGGACTGGGCGCCGCATCGGGTGCGGGCATTGGCTGTGAAGCAGAAGCGGCTTCCGCGTCCGGAGCGGCGGCCTGGGCCGGCGTTGGACTTGCGGGCGCCTTCGATTTTTTGGCTTTTGGCTTTCTTGATTTTTTCTTCGGCGCCGGCTTATCGGGCAGCAACGCCGCCAGCGCCGCGAACGGGCTATCGGGGTCTGGACGTCTGCGGTCACTGTTTGCAGCACGCGGTTTCTGGCTGCGACGGTCTGGTTTTTTGCGCGGACCAGACGGCGGGGTGGTCTTGCGGGCCTTGCTGCGCGCGGCTCGTCTTTGTTCTTGCGCCTCCAAATGGGCTTTGGATTGGAACCGCCAAAGCTTTACCGCGCCGGTTTCCGGGTCCTTTTCGGCGGGCGCGATCCGGAAGCCTTTCAGCACATTGTGGAAATCCTCTAAGGGGCACGACACCATTGAGGCGAGCTCTGGTGGGATCTCAAACTTGGCTTGGTCGGCGGCTTTGCGGCGCTTTGACAACTCCCATCCTAAACGCTCCGCAAGGTCGGCGCGCACAGCCCGCTTGCCAAATCGCAAATAGCCTTGGGCGGCGAGATCTTCATCTGGCCAAGAGCCATCGAGTTCGAAGCTGCCTGCGCCTTCCGGGGCGGTCTGGCGCGCGCGGCCGTCAGCGAGCGATTGCAAGAGCGCAATCATGCGCTGCGCGGCGGGCTTTTGCGCGTCAGGAATGTGCGCAGCGATCCGGCCAGACCGAATGCCAGCCTCTTTCAGCTTCGCGCGATCGTCTGGCCCGGGCAGCAAAGCTCGGTCCTGACCGCGCAAATCGCAGGCGGCGCCTTCTTCTAAGAGCCGGAAGGCGAGCCCGCGCGCCAACCCGTCCAGAGCGGAGTCATCCGGGGAGAATTTCAATTTGAAATGGGTTGGCAAGCGTGTCTGGATCTCGACCCCGAGCCATTCATTCAAGCGCGTCATCGCGGCGGCTTGCTGATGTGGCTCTGCATCTTGGCCGCCCATCAGCTGGGCCGAGGGGGCAAGCCAGTGTGGCCCCGCCACCAGCTGGGCAACCGGGGCCTCTTGCCAAGTGATCTGCGCCGCCGCATTGATCGCCAGGGCGCTTTCCGGCGCGCCCGAAATGGCTTTGAGACGTTCCGCAATGACCGGTTCGAGCGCTTGCAAGGCTGCATGGCGCAAGGTTTTGCCTTCCAGATCAGACCCGCTGGAATCAGGTTCAAATGTCAGCCCGACGAGCCTGCCCACGGCATGACCTTCGATCGTCACCTCACCGGTTTCAGAAACGTCTGTGCTCAAGAGATCTTCCCTTTTCAGTCCCGCGATGAGGGCGGTGGTGCGCCGGTCCACAAAGCGTTGCGTCAGAGCGTCATGCAACGCGTCCGACAATCGGTCTTCAATTTCCCGGGTTCTTTCGCGCCAATAAGCGGGATTTTCAAGCCAATCCTTTCGAAAACTTGCGTAAGTCCAGGTTCGGATCATCGCCAATCGCTGTTGCAGAAGCCCAATATCACCCAATGTCTGATCCAGCGCCTGCAGGCGTTCCGCCATCGCCGCATCACCAAGCCGGGCATCTGGATCGGCCAGCGTTTCGGCCAAGCCCAAGACCAAGCGGCCATGACCCTCATGACCGGCTTTGCGAAAATCGGGCAATCTGGCGAGATCCCAAAGCCGTCTGATCTGGCGCTCGCCGCGCACCTCCGGTCCGACGACGCTATCTTCCGCCATGCGCCGCAGCACCCACTCGTCCAGGCCATGCGGATTTTGGCGCAAACACGATTGCGGGCTCGGCCGGGCAAGGCTCGCGATCAGCGTTTTGATCGATCGGAAATCGAGCGCGCTATTGCGCCAGATCAGCTCTGCGATCGGCTCATAGCGATGGTCCTCAATGGCGCGAACCAGCTCATCCTCAAATGGCGGGCAATCATTCGTTTCGCCAAATTCTCCATCGTCGCGAAAGCGCCCGGCGCGCCCGGCGATTTGCCCGATTTCGGCGGCGCTCAACCAGCGATGCCGACGCCCATCAAACTTCGAGCGCCCGGCAAAGGCGACCCGGTCGACGTCCAGATTGAGGCCCATCCCGATGGCATCCGTGGCGACAATATAATCGACCTCGCCCGACTGATAGAGCGCCACTTGAGCGTTACGCGTGCGTGGGCTGAGCCCGCCCATGACCACTGCGCAGCCGCCTTTTTGACGTCTCAAAACCTCAGCGATCGCGTAAATCCTATCGGCGCTAAAGCCAACAATGGCGGCGCGTTTGGGCAGTTTGGTGATCTTCTTTTGACCGGCATAAGACAGCGTCGAAAAGCGTTCGCGCGTGTCCGTCGAAATATCAAAATCAAGCTCGCGCAACACATCGCGCATCGTTTCGGCGCCGAGCAAAAGCGTTTCTTGGCTGCCGCGCGCATGCAGGATGCGATCGGTAAAGACGTGCCCGCGATCTTCGTCTTCAGCAATCTGGATCTCGTCAATGGCAAGAAATTCCACCGAAACATCGACGGGCATCGACTCCACCGTGCAAACCCAATAGCGCGCCTGCTCCGGGAGGATGCGCTCTTCGCCGGTGACCAATGCGACGGCCCGTTCGCCTTTCACCGCGACGACGCGATCATAGACCTCGCGCGCCAACAATCGCAGCGGCAGGCCGATCATCCCCGTCGCATGCCCCATCATCCGCTCCAACGCGTAATGCGTTTTGCCCGTATTGGTCGGGCCAAGGATAGCTTTTAGGATGGCCATGGCGATGCGATTTCTGAACGGAGACTTGAACGAAGGTCTAGCCTTGGGGGCAGGGTTGAGGCTGATCTATGTGAGTGTCGATCAAATTTCCATTCTCATCTTCGATTTTGAACCGCTTGACCCATTCTGCATCCCGTTCAACCGGCGCGAAATCGCTGGCCAGGTAAAGCCGCAATTCTCGGCGCAAAGGACATCCATTCGAACGATGTCCGAGATCGACACCGATCAGTCCTTCTGGCGCCCAAGCGGCAAAATCCGCCTGTATGCGCGGGCGCAAATTGGAATGATAGCTCGCCACCAAGACGCGCGATTGGTCAAATTCCCGCAAGTCCAACCCTTCCGAGAAGCTTTTTGGCCCATCATTATAGCGCCAGACCATGATCGGCGTGTCGATCGTGCCGCGCAGATAATAGTCCAGCCCATGCCAAATCTCTCTTTCGTCCAAGAGAATGGCGGTTGGTTGCAGGCGCTCAACTTCCTGCGCCATTTGTTTGGAAAAATCGTCCCAACCCCGAACGCGCTTAAAGTCATTATCGCGGCCAAGTGCAGCACTCCAGCTCGGGGGTCCAAAGGCCACGGCAGTCGCAAACACCGCCACCGCGCTTTGCAGGGCAATGCCCGCCCAGAATGCCGGACGCCAGGATTTTGCGCGGATCAGAAAGCCGCCCAGCCAGACACTCGCCGCCGGATAAGCGGTCGCCGCCCAATTGGCGTGCGCCCGGGACAGAATGGCTTGAAACGCAATAATCAAGAGCACCGGAACGATGAAACAGGCGAGCCAAGTTTCTTTGGTCCGTTGTGCCTGCGCTGTGTCACCCAGATCCGCCAATCCACCGCGTGGACGCAGAAACGCGAGTCCAACAATCAAAGCAATAAAAGCCACCGGGCCAAACACGCCCATCTGGTCGCCCAAAAATCTCGGCAAATGATCCAAGTTAAACAGCGGCCCCCCGAGATTTGCATTATCGACGGTATGTCCAACGGTTTGAAAATCGTTGGCGACATTCCAAAACAGATGCGGGGCGATCATGGCGAGGGCCGTCGCCGCCACTGCCAAGCCTTTGACGCTGATGAGCGCGCGCCGGGTCGGGCGATCGATCAGTCCCGTCAGCACCAGACCGATGGCGAAATAGATCATTGCATATTTGGACAAGACCCCGGCCCCGATAGCCAGTCCGAGCACGACACAACCAGCCCAACCCAGGTCAGCTTCGCGCCAGCGCCAGATCAGATAGAGCGCCAGGCTCCAAAACGGAAACAGCACGCCATCGGTCGAAATCACCCCGGACGACAAGACCACGCCGGGCATGACGAGATAAGTGACGACTGTGAACAGACCGGCCAGGCTGCCAAACATCCGCCGCGACAGCAAAAACAGAAACAAGGCCGCGACGCCGTGAAAGACCGGCGCCAACAAACGGATCGCCCATTCACTGTCGCCGAACACGGCCGTCGAGAGATGGATCATCCAAGCAATCAATGGCGGCTTGGAGTAATAGCCCCAATCCAAAACCTGGCCCCACCGCCAATATTGGGCTTCGTCGGCATAGAGCTCCATGGGCGACCAAATGACCAGCCCCAACCGCACCAGCAAAAGACCCGCGATCAGCGCAAGCGCGACCCGGGATATTGGCTCCGCGAGGATAGATTTTGTCGGCATGACCTCCCTTTAATCGGGATAAGAGCAGACATAAACCCTAAGTGGCATGTGTGGCCTATTTACAATGGTTTCAGCCCGAGATCGGCCTGTCACAATTGTCTTACCGGACTGTCACAAATCTGTTGTGGCCTGCACATAATGGCACGACAGCACGGCCATTTCGCGATCCTGCCGGCCGGCTATTTGTGGCAAATTGAGGGGAAACTCATGTCCAATTGGAAACTCCTAAGTGGGGTCGCCGCCGCTTCTATGATGACCGCAGCGATTGTCGCTCCGGCTGAAGCTCAGGTGACTTCTTCCAGTATCAATGGTCAGATTGTTGATGCATCCGGTGCACCCGTTTCGGGTGCTTCCGTGACTGTATTGAATACACGCACGGGGCAAACGAAGCGAGCAACAACGTCTGCAAACGGTGTGTTCTTCGCATCTGGTTTACAGGTTGGTGGCCCATACACGATCTCTGCGAGCGCAACTGACCTTTCGGGCACGCGCGAAAACATTTTCCTTCAGCCGTCTTCAAACAGCTTAGTGATTGCAGTCGCTGACGAAGCTCGACAGCTGGATACTGTCGTCGTTGTTGGAACCGCGGGGACAGGGCTAGAAGTTGGAACAGGCGTTGGATCGGCTTTCTCATCTGATGACATCTTAAATCAGCCATCTACTCAGCGGGACTTAATCGCAACGCTCGTACGCGATCCACTCGCATTCTCTACCGGCGAAGGTCAGCTTTCTATAGCAGGTGCAAACCCTCGTTTTAACGCGCTCGCGATTGATGGCTCTCTACAACAAGATGATTTCGGTCTCTCAGACTCGACATATGCGACTGCAAGAGCACCGATCTCTCTCGACACTATTGAAAGCGCGTCTGTTCTCGCATCTGATTATTCGGTAACTTCTTCTGGCTTTACAGGCGGTCTTGTTAACGTCGTGACGAAGTCTGGTACAAACGAATTCGATGGTGCCCTATATTATTACCGTCAAGATGAAGACTATCTTGGTAATGTTACTGAAGGTCAGCTTGTCGAACAGCCTGCGTTCAAAGAAGAAGAATATGGTTTCGTTCTCAGTGGTCCGATCATTAAAGACAAACTGTTTTTCCTCGCATCATATGATAAGTTTGAGTCTGGCTCTTCAAGCAATTTCACGCAAGCCGACATTGACGATGGAATTAATCCGCTGATCTATGACGAGATCAATCGAATTGTCCTCGACACATATGGATTCGACCTCGGCGGACGTCCAAGCACAGTCTCAAACCCAGTCACATCTGAGCGCTACCTCGCTAAGATTGATTGGAACATTAATGACGACCATCGCGCTTCTTTCACGTACCAAAGCACCGAAGAAACCGGTGTGTCGGGCGTAGGTCAAACGACCTTCCAGTCAGCATATTATGCAACCCCGACAGAACTTGAAGCTTATACGGCTCAGCTCTTCTCTGACTGGACTCCAAACCTTTCAACTGAGCTTCGCGTCAATTTCAAAGACTATGCCCGTGCTCAGCTCTGTAACGCTGGCGATACGATTGGTTTCTGGGACATCGATATTTCAGGTGACGACCTCATTGGCACCAGCTTTGAAGACTACATTCCTGCGGGCGAAACCGAATCATTCTCTGGTGGGTGTGACCGCTTCCGTCAGGGTAACACATTCGAGGATGAGCGTTTACAACTCTTCGGCGCCGCCAATTATGCACTCGGCGATCACTTTATTACGGTCGGGGGTGAATGGCAGAACTATGAGCTCGATAACCTCTTCGCTCAACGCTCTGTTGGCCTGTTTAATTATGACGGACTGACCAATCTAGAGGCCGGTCTAGCGAATAGCGTTCAAGTTCAACTTGCAGATACAGGCGTTCGTGAAGACATTCGCGCTGTTTGGGGTTACAATACGCTTGCGCTTTTCGCACAGGACAGTTGGCAAATTCGCCCAGACTTCCGCTTGGATTACGGTATTCGTTATGAGACCATCCTACAGGATGACGAGCCTCAAGAACGCACTTTCTTTGAAGATGCCTATGGCTTCTCGAACAGCGAAAACTTAGACGGCAATGATTTGATCATGCCACGTGTTAGCTTTGAGTATAATCCATTTGATCGCACCAGAATTACCGGTGGACTTGGTCTTTATGGCGGTGGCGATCCAAAGGTTTGGACCTCGAACGCATTCACACCACCTGTTTTCTTTGCGTCGGCGTCCGACGTTGCGAATACAAACCC
>JBCBYJ010000079.1:0-7940 GCA_039815905.1 Pseudomonadota bacterium
CGCGCTTTCGCAGCAAGTCGAAGACCGCATTCAAGGTCGAATGCAAGAAAGGGGCGTGTATTCTAACACGGTTAAAGCCTCGGTTGATTTATCTCAATACAAGGACAAACGGATCAATCTCATTATGAAGGTCAGGACGAACAAGTCACTGGGCTACATTTCAGGTTTGAATTCCAAAATCTTCTCCGAATTATGTGCGCCTTGGACAAACTCCACAATGGGACAGTCGGGGTTCAAGATGTATCTGAGTTTTGAACGAGAAGGGGGCGACTTTATCGCATCCCAATTGGTTTCAGATAAAAGTTGCCAACTCTATTATGACTATGAACGCCGCCGAGGCGTATAGTCGGACGGGTCCGCGGAAACGGCCCTTGACCGGGGTCAAACGGCGCCTCAGCCGTCTCGAAACCTATTTGTAATCGGATAGCGTCGGTCGCGGCCGAAATTTTTAGAGCCGACTTTGACCCCAGGCGGGGCCTGGCGGCGCTTATATTCGGCAATGTAAAGCAAATGCTCGATGCGACGGACTGTGGCCGGGTCATGGCCGCGCGCGAGGATGTCAGCGACATCTTCTTCATCATCGACCAGGCCGCGCAAAATATCGTCCAGCACCTCATAAGGTGGCAGCGAGTCTTCGTCTTTTTGGTCTTCGCGCAGTTCGGCGCTGGGCGGTTTGGTGATGATCCGCTCCGGGATGACCTCACCGCTCGGGCCGAGCGCGCCTTTTGGGACGGCCAGATTGCGCCAATGTGAGAGCGCAAACACTTCGGTTTTATAGAAGTCTTTCAAGGCGTTATAGCCGCCGCACATGTCCCCATAAAGGGTCGCATAGCCAACCGCCATTTCGGATTTATTGCCCGTCGTCACCACCATATGGCCGAACTTGTTGGACAGCGCCATCAAGGTCAGGCCGCGCAAGCGTGACTGGATGTTCTCTTCGGTTGTATCGGCTGTGGTCTCCGCGAAGGCGGGGCTCAGCATCTCATCCAAAGCGCCGACCCCCGGGGCGATATTGATCGTATCATACCGCACGCCGAGCGCATCGGCGCAGGCTTTGGCATCGTCCAGACTGTCAGAGCTGGTATATTTGCTCGGCATCATCACACACCAGACCCGGTCCGGGCCGAGCGCGTCCACGGCCATCGCCGCCGTCAGCGCACTATCAATGCCGCCTGACAGGCCGAGCACGACGCCCGGAAAGCGGTTCTTATTCACATAATCGCCAAGCGCCAGGGTGGCGGCGCGATATTCAGCCTCCCAGCCCGATGTGAGGCTGGCTGGCGCGGTGTCTGGCGTGTCGCTCAGGGCGAAGCGATGGCTGTCGCCATCATAAGCGACCAGCGCCGTGCCGGTGACGAAATCGCCGAGCAATTGATGCTCGCGGCCATCATGATCGACCGCATAGGACGCGCCATCAAAGACCAGTTCGTCCTGACCGCCGACTTGGTTTACAAACAGATAGGGCACGCCGGTCTTGGCCCAGGCCGAAAACGTCGTGTGCCGCTCGACTGTGACTGTGCGCCGCCAAGGTGAAGCATTGGGAACGAGCAGCACTTCTGCCCCGGCTTCATGCAAAGCCGCGGGCACGCGCGAATACCAAATGTCCTCACAAATCGCGATCCCGACCTGGACGCCATTCATCTCGACCAGCTGGTGCGGGCCATGGCCCGCGTCAAAGATCCGTTTTTCATCGAACACGCCATAATTGGGCAGCTCGCGCTTATCATAGCGTAGACGGATTTTGCCGTCCTGGAGCAGCAGCGCGGAATTATAAAGCTTGCCGTCTGTGGCCCAAGGCGAACCGATCAGTATGGCCGGTCCATCCTGGGTCAAGGCCTTTAAGGCTTCGATCGCGGCCATAGAATGCTCGACCGCTGCGGGCTTCAGGACCAGGTCTTCAGCCGGGTATCCGAGGATGAAGAGCTCTGAAAGCACCACCAGGTCAGCGCCCTTTGCCGTCGCTTCGGCATGGGCGGTCTCAGCTAGCGCTTTGTTTCCTTTGATGTCTCCCACAACGGGGTTGAGCTGTGCGACGAGCATATTGAGGATCTTTGTCATGCCGGTGAGGTAGGAAGTTTTTCGGCTCGTGACAATTGTTTCCCCCACGCAGATGGCGCGGCGGCAGGTTTGACTTACGCGATCGCGCTGGCACATTTGCCATTCGGGACACTTTGGAGGTTGAAATGGTAGACTATGACCTGGTGATCCGAGACGGCACCGTCATTGATGGCTCCGGTGCGCGTGGGCATGTTGCAGATGTCGCAATCAAGGACGGTCGCATTGCGGCGATTGGCAAAACCCTGTCGCGCGGCGCCGAAGAGCTGTCGGCCACAGGCAAATTAGTGGCGCCGGGCTTTGTCGACATTCACACCCATTATGATGGCCAAGCCACTTGGGGGGATGCGCTTTCGCCATCGTCCAATCACGGGGTCACAACGGCGATCATGGGCAATTGCGGCGTCGGCTTTGCGCCGGTGCGGGACCAGGATCATGACCGCCTCATTCGCTTGATGGAGGGCGTCGAGGACATTCCGTTTCCGGTCCTGGCCGAAGGGCTGCCTTGGAATTGGGAGAGCTTTCCCGATTACTTAGACAGTCTGCAAGACCGCGTCTTTGACATCGATCTCGGCGCGCAGCTGCCGCATGCCGCCTTGCGGGTCTATGTCATGGGCGATCGCGGGGCCAATCGTGAAGCGGCAACAGAGGCCGATATTGCGGCCATGGCAGCCCTCGCCAAAGCGTCCGTTGAGGCTGGCGCGCTCGGCTTTTCGACCTCGCGGACGCTCAATCATCGCACATCAGATGGCCAACCGACACCGACCCTGACGGCGTCAGAAGCCGAACTGACCGGCATTGCCATGGCGCTCGGCGAAGCTGGCAAAGGCGTCTTGCAATTCGTGTCGGACTTTGACGATCCGCAAAAAGAAGCGGCCATGCTTCGCCGCATTGTCGAGCGCTCGGGGCGGCCTTTATCGGTCTCGCTGGCGCAGGCCGATGTCGCGCCAGAAGGCTGGAAGCTGCTGCTCGCGGAAATTGAATCGGCGGCCAAAGCCGGGCTTGAAATGCGCGCGCAAGTCGGGCCGCGCCCGGTCGGGCTCTTGCTCGGCCTGGAGCTCACACTGAATCCCTTTTCCGGTCATCCGGTCTATCAAAGCATCGCCTCAGAGCCGTTCGAGGCGCGGCTGGCAGCCTTGCGAGACCCGGCCTTTCAGGCGCGCTTGCTGAGCGATCAACCGGATACAGACAATCCTTTTGTGAAGTCGATCCTGCGCAGCTTTGGCAAGATGTTCGTGCTTGGCGATCCGCCGGATTATGAGCCAACAGAAGATAAGACCGTGGCCGCGATTGCGCAGGCGCGCGGCACCGCGCCAGAGGCCGTGGCGCTTGATCTGATGCTCGCAAATGCTGGGCGCGGCATGCTCTACCTGCCCTTTCTCAATTATTCGCAAGGCAGTCTCGACCCCGTGAAAGCGATGCTGGAAAGTCCCGCCAGTTTGCCGGGTCTCTCGGATGGCGGCGCACATGTTGGGATGATTTGCGATGGGTCTTTCCCGACCACGCTGCTGACCCATTGGGCGCGCGACCGTGTGCGGGGCGAGAAATTACCGCTTGAGTTTCTGATCAAACGCCAAAGCCATGACACCGCCGCTTGGGTCGGCTTGAAAGATCGCGGCCTTTTGGCACCGGGCTATCGCGCCGATCTAAATATCATAGATTTCAATGCGCTCACCCTCAACGCGCCCTATATTGTGCACGACTTGCCCGCCGGTGGACGCCGCTTGATGCAGACGGCGGATGGCTATGAAGCGACGCTGGTTGCCGGGCAAATCATTCAGCGAAATGGCGAGGCGACAGGCGCCAAACCTGGCCGCTTGGTGCGCGGGGCGCAAGCCGCTTAGAGATTGCCGCTTAGAGATTGCCGGTTTGGCACATTCAGTCGGCTTGGGCGCGTGCGTCCCGGCGCTTTTCAGCAGCAGATTTCTTGACGCTTTCAGAGCGCAATTGCCCACACGCCGCGAATATATCGCGGCCGCGCGGGGTGCGGATCGGACTGGCATAGCCGGCCCGGTTCACAATTGCGGCGAAGGCTTCAATCGTGTCCCAGTCTGAGCATTCATAAGGGCTACCCGGCCAGGGATTAAATGGGATGAGATTGATTTTTGCCGGCACCCCACGCAGCAATTTCACCAAGTCTCTGGCTTCGGCTAAACTGTCATTGACGCCTTTCAGCATGACATATTCAAATGTGACGCGCTTTGAATTGCCAAGCTCTGGATAAGCGCGAATGGCTTCAAACAGCGTTTGCAGATCATATTTGCGATTGATCGGCACGATCTCATCGCGCAAATCATCGCGCACCGCATGTAAGGAAATCGCCAGCATCGCCCCGGTCCGCGCCCCGAGTTCGGGGATTTTAGGGGCAACCCCTGCGGTCGAGACGGTGATCCGTCGGCGGCCAATGGCGATGCCATCGCCATCAGCAATCGTGTCGACCGCCTCTGCAACATTGTCGAGATTGTAAAGCGGCTCGCCCATGCCCATGAAGACAATATTGGTCAGGCGGCGATTTTCCATACTGGCCGGCCATTCTGAAATGGCGTCGCGGGCGATCAGGATCTGAGAGACGATTTCTTGGGCGGTCAGATTGCGCACAAGCTTTTGCGTGCCGGTATGGCAGAAGGTGCAATTTAGCGTGCATCCAACCTGGCTCGACACGCAGAGCGCCCCAGATTTGCTGACATCTGGGATAAAGACGCTTTCGCCTTCAATCCCGGGTTGGAACTGAACCAGCCACTTTTGGGTTCCATCGACAGAGACTTGATGATCGGCAATCTCTGGCCGATCCAG
Source organism: Pseudomonadota bacterium (assembly GCA_039815905.1). Lineage (GTDB taxonomy): Bacteria > Pseudomonadota > Alphaproteobacteria > Caulobacterales > Hyphomonadaceae > Henriciella. Next base: position 4,849 of record JBCBYJ010000079.1, read on the forward strand.
CGTGAAAGATGTGGTCAACTGTCCGCGCAGCTCTTTGGCGACATCGGTCATCGCCATGAAGTCTTGGCAGCCCATATGATGGGCCCAGCGACGGATTTGCTTGGCCCGCATACCAGCCTTTTTCGGCGGCAAGCCAAGCGCCTCCATCTGGGCTTTTAGAGCCGGCAGAGACAGGCCTGCCAAAGAGGCCGGAGCCGGCGCAGCATGTCCGCGTTGAGAGAGATCAAGCTCGACTTTCATGCCGCGCCTATATCAGAGCTGAAACCGAAATGCACCCGCCAGGCATCAGCCGACGGGTGCATCGAATAGATGTGTGTGATCGCTTAGCTAAACACGCCGACGTCGTGTCCACCTTTTGGATCCGCGCCATATTTGTTCGGGCCCGTAGTCCCTGGCATCGCAAACCAAATTAATTGTCCGAGACTGGCCAATAAGCCGATGATTGGAATCATACCGGCCAGCGTGAACACCAATACAAGCCAGCCGGTTTGGCCAAGATCGTGAAACCGGCGAACGCTGAGCGCAATGCCGGGAACGATGACCGCGAGCCCGATCAGGATCAAGATCCCGATAAGCCCCATGCCGATGACATTCAAGTTGCCAGCGCCCCCGCCGCCAATCGTTGCGAGCAAGGCACCGCTAATACCACCAATGATGGCATAGGCGAGCACCACCCACCAATATTCAGAGCGGCGTGATCGGCCCTGAAAATCTACATATCTCGCAAAAAACAGATTAATCGCTTCTCCCATTCCCATAGTGGGGTCCTCCTGTGAGATTCGCATGTCGTGAAAACCTGTCGCTTTACGCTGCGGCGGTCTTCTTTTCCGTGGTATCGCGTTCAAAAGCGCCGCGCAATGCACGCGACGGTTTGATCGCGCTGGAAAGGCCCTCTATTGTCTCATCCGGCGCAGCAAAGAAGAGCGCTTCGGGTAAGAGCTGCGCGCTCATATTCTCAATCGCGAGACGTTGCGCGGCAGGGGCGAGCCCGCCCAGCACATTGCTGCAAATGATAATGTCAAAAGCGCCCAAATCGCGCGCTGAGTCTAAGAGGTTATGCCGCCGGAAATTGACGTTGCGGTGAAACGCGTCGCCAATCACCCAATCGCCATTATCTTTGCGGCTGAAATTCGTCATGAGACGATGGATGGACAGGCCTTTTTGGACATCGAAATGGCCATAGGTGCCGGTTTTGGCGGTCTCGACACACTGGGTCGAAAGGTCGGTTCCGACGATTTCAATTTCGGCTCTGGCGAGCGCCGAGCCCATTTCTTCGGACAGTCGAATCGCCAGCGACCATGCCTCTTGTCCGGTCGACGCGCCGGCACACCAGACGCGCAGACGACCTGTTTTTGAATGGGATAGGCGTTCCGGCAGCGCTTGGGTGACGATTTTTTCGAGCAAAGCGCGTTCGCAAAAGAAGCTGGTTTTCTTGCTGGACAGCGCGGCGGCGACTTCTTGCTCAAAGCGCGGGTTCGGACGGGCTTTGAGGCAGTGCACCAGATCGTCGAGCGTGGCGAGATTCTCGCGGCGGGAAATCGTGCTGAGGCGGGCTTCAAGCAGATAGGCTTTGGAGGCCGCAATATGCTGACCACTTAGGCGAAGCGCTAAGTCTGAAAGCTCGTTAAAAGTGCTCTCTTGCATCTAAAGTCCGGCCCCGTCCCGTCTAAACCTTACTAAAAACGTCCATTTCGTTAAGAATTTGCTTCAGACCAAGCCGACTTCAGCGAATTTACTCTCAATGATATCGGCGTCGAAGGGTTTCATTATATATTCGTTGGCCCCAGCGCGAATGGCTTCGCCGATATGTTCTGAGTCATTCTCATTGGTGCAGAACACCACAATCGGGTCCGCGCCTTTTTCTTCGCGGCGCAGCGCGCGCAAGAAGTCTAATCCGTTCATGACCGGCATATTCCAGTCCAACAGGATGGCATCTGGCATCTCTTTTCGGCACTGCTCTAAGGCTTGTGCGCCGTCGGCGGCTTCGGTGACCGCGAAGGAGAGGTCCTTCACAATACGACCCGCAACCGTGCGAACGACGCGGGAATCATCAACGATCAAACAATTTTTCATAGCCCACCAGAGTGTCAGTTGAAGCGCCGATTATGTGGCCGCTATGCTTAACAAGGGGTTAGCCCTCTGCGCGCAAGCCTTTGGCCGTGAAAGTGACGCACTCGTCGGCAGGGATCGCAGAGAGGTCGCCGCCAAGATCGCTGGTCACCATTTTGGCGAAAAGCGGCTGAATGGTGCGGGCTGACCAGCCCTCTTCTGGCACGTTTCCAGCCAGCGCCGCTTCGGTAAATTCAGTCAGGCGCGCTTTCGGACCCTTGGATTGCGATTCGATTACCAGGCCGTCGCTGGCATTCTTCACCGAGAGCGTGACAACGCCGCCGCGCGGCACGGCGGCCGTCGCCATAATCACCAAATTCATCAGGACGCGCGCATGCCCGCAGCTAAAGTGCGGTGTATCAATCGCCCATTCGACGCTCGGCTTGTGGCTTTTCATAAAGCCTTCGACAATTTGCTGCACTTCGTGCCGGTCCGCAGCGGTGTCCGAGAGGCCAGCAGAGCCAAACGCATAGCGCAACAATTGAATGCGCGCCGCCCCCGCCTCTGCGCCATTGTGCAGCAATTGTTCCGCTTGCGCCTTCATTTCGGCGTCGCCCGGCTCTTGCAAAAGCTCAAGCGCTGAATTCACCGACGCAACCGGCGAAATCAGGTCATGACAAATTCGAGATGCAATGAACGCAGCTAGGCGGGATGGTTCTATCATGTCTCAGCCCCAATAGAGTCTCTCGTCCCTCTCTACCCGATTCGCGCCGAATTGACGTGTCTAATCGTTCAGATCTGGTCGTTTAAATCTGGTCGTTTAAATATTCGGGGCGATCGATATCATAAAAACCATCGCGGGCACTCTTAAAGGTCAGATAGAACAGACCACTGGCTAAGAGCAGGCTGACCACGCCGCCTAAGCCATACGCGATCCAGCCATGCATGGACATATGAACCCCAAGCTCAGCCCACATGGCTGAGACCCCCCAAAGGGTCAAAGCGAGGCCGATAATGGCGGCGATGAGGACGATAAGGGTCAT
>JBCBYJ010000007.1:0-23543 GCA_039815905.1 Pseudomonadota bacterium
GGACATTGGCGCCCGCTGGAAGATGAGGAATAAGCCGCCGGGAGGCCAAAAAATGATAGACCGACGAAAACTGTTAGGCGCAGCAACACTTGGGGCTGCCGGTTTGGCAGCTGCCGCCTGTTCAGACTCTGCAAGTGATGGCCCAGCTGCGCCCGCGGTCCAGCGCCGCAAAACCCGCCTGACTTTAACCACGGCGTGGCCGAAAGACATGCCAGGTCTCGGCATTGCCGCGCAACGGATCGCGACGCGCATCGGTGAGCTATCCGAAGGTCAAATGGAGGTTCAAGTTTACGCTTCGGGCGAGCTCGTCCCGGCCTTCGAGGCCTTTGATGCCGTCGCTTCGGGCAATGTCGATATGTATCACGCGGCAGAGTCTTACTGGCAGTCAAAATCCAAAGCCTATAATTTCTTCACGGCGGTTCCGATGGGCATGACGTCCGCGGAAATCATGGGCTGGATTGATTTTGGCGGCGGGCAAAAGCTATGGGAGGAACTGGCCGGTCAGAATGGGATTATCGCGTTCCAGGCGGGCAATACCGGTCACCAAATGGGCGGCTGGTTTAGAACTGAGATCAACAGTGTCGATGATTTTCGCGGCTTGAAAATGCGCATTCCAGGCATGGGCGGCGATGTCGTGCGCGCGCTTGGCGGCGCTGCTGAAGCTTTACCAGGCAATGAGGTCTATCAAGCGCTGCAAACCGGCCGCATTGATGCGACCGAATGGGCGGGCCCGTGGAATGACTATTTCTTAGGGTTCCACAGGGAAGCAAAATACTATTACGGACCGGGGTTTCACGAGCCCGGCGCGGCGGTCGCTCTCGGTATCAATCGCAGCAAATGGGAGTCGCTCGACGCCACCCAGCAAGCCATCGTTCGAACCGCGTGCGCCGAAGTCAATCATCTATCGGTCGGGGAGTTTACGTATCAAAACGCGGTCTATCTCGACAAGCTGATCAATGAGGAGGACATCGAGCTGCGCACTTTCCCAGAAGATGTCATGGCTGTTGTCAAAGACATCTCCAACCAAGTTCGCAGTGATGTCGGCGCCCAGGGCGGGCTTGAAGCGCGCATCTATGAGAGCTTTGAGGACGCGCTGAAAAAGTCGCGGGCCTTGGCCAGAATGGGTGATCGTCCGTACATGAACGCGCGCGAGCTGTAGGGCCCGTTTCCGAAGCGGGCAAAAAGGAGCTGGGGCGGCATGACAGAATTTGTTTCAATCACAGGCACGGGCCTGCGCTATGCGGGATATGTGTTGGCGCCGCTGCTCCTGCTGCCTGTCCTTACGCTCATCATTCCCGGCCCGGTTAAATCCGTGGCCCGCAGATTGAGCGCGGGGCTCGATCGGATCTCCGGCATCGCTATGGGGTTTGCGCTGATCGCGGCGTTCTCGATCATTCTCATCCAACTGGTCGCGGTCTTGATGCGCTACGTGTTCGGGCTGAGTTTCAGCTGGTTGAATGACAGTGTGATTTTCACCTTTGCGATGATATTCATATTGGGCGCAGCCGCGACATTGCGCGATGATGCGCATGTGCGCGTGGATATATTGCGCCCCCGCTTTAACGACAAAACCATCGCATCGATTGAGCTGATTGGGGCCCTTATTTTTATCGTCCCGATTGGAATTTTGACCCTTTATGCAGGGTCCGGAATTATCGCCCGGAGCTGGGTCGGCTTAGAGCATTTCAATGAAAGCGACGGGCTGCCTGTGAAATACCTGTTCAAGACGCTGGTGCCGACCTTCGCCATTTTGATGATTGGTCAAGCCCTCAGCCAGGCTTTGAAAGCCGCTTTGGTGCTGCGCGGCTTGCGCGAGAGTGTGTTCGACCAAACGCCCCCTGAAGGCGCGCTGTAATGGAACTTGAACTGATCTTCGCGCTGGGCATGTTCCTCTGTGCGGTGCTTGCCTTACTGGCAGGCTACCCGGTCGCGCTCACGCTCGGCGGGGTGGCTTTGATCTTTGGCTTTATTGGCGTTGAATTAGGGCTGATCCCACTGCCTATGTTGCGCCTTTTGCCGAGCCGCATTCTTGGATCGATGGAAAACCAGGTTCTGATCGCGGTGCCGCTTTTCGTGCTGATGGGCGTGATTCTAGAACGCTCTAAAGTCGCCGACGATTTGCTCCACACGGCGGGTCGGCTGCTCGCCCGCATTCGCGGAGGGCTCGGATATGCCGTGGTCATTGTTGGCGCGCTGCTGGCCGCGTCGACGGGTATTGTCGGGGCGACGGTCATCACGATGACGCTGATCGCGCTGCCGACCATGTTGCGTCAAGGCTATGATCCGCGCCTGGCGACCGGAACCATCGCGGCGAGTGGCACACTGGGCCAGATCATTCCGCCCAGTATTGTCCTCATCTTGCTCGCCGATGCGGTCTCGACGGCCAACCAATCCGCGGCCATGCGGTCTGGGGGCGGTGCCGGGGTTGTGTCGGTCGGCGACTTATTCGCGGGCGCTCTGATCCCCGGCCTGATCTTGGTCGGCTTGTATCTGCTCTATCTTGTCATGACGGCCCTGTTTCGCCCCGATGCGAGCCCAGCGGCCATCCCAGATGAGACCGAGGCCCCTCTGACATTCGCCGAGATTGCCCGCAGTCTCGGTGCACCTCTGGCGCTGATCATTGCGGTTTTAGGCTCGATCCTGGCGGGGCTTGCCTCGCCCACTGAGGCCTCTGCCATTGGCGCGGGCGGCGCGCTGCTTTTGGCCGGATTGCGGCTGGCCCCCGAGCATGGCAAACGCGGCGACCTTGCCAGCATTTGGGCGGCCTTTATCAGCCTGATCCTGCTCGGGGTGCTCACCAATATACTCGACCTCAGAGTCAATCGCGCGGAGATTGGCACGCTCAACCAAATCGGCATTGGCGTGGCGGGGCTCGCCAGTATCGTGTTCTTTGGCGGTTTATTGTCGGCCGCGCGGGTGTTGTGGCGCGCCAAACAATTGCGAGCGTCGCTGGGGTCCGGCGTGCAGATCACCTCCATGGTGTTTTTGATCCTGATCGGCGCCAGCCTCTTCGCGCTCGTCTTCAGGGCTTATGGCGGCGATCATTATGTCGAAGCGCTGCTGACCGGTATCCCAGGCGGCTTATGGGGCGCTTTGGCGATCACTATGCTGGTCATGTTCGTGCTGGGCTTCTTCCTCGACTTTATTGAGATTGTTTTTGTCGTCGTCCCGATCGTCGCGCCGCCGCTGATTATTCTGGGCGCGGACCCGGTTTGGTTGGCGATTTTGATGGCGCTTAATCTCCAAACCAGCTTCCTGACCCCGCCCTTTGGGTTTGCGCTTTTCTATTTGCGGGGCGCCGCCCCGGACGGCGTCGAGACGATCGATATTTGGCGCGGCGCCATTCCTTTCATCGGCTTGCAGCTGACCATGATCGGCCTGGTCGCCGCGATCCCCGCCTTGGCGACTTGGCTGCCCACTTTTGTGAGATAAAAGATGAGCGATACGCTGCAGATTGAAGCGCGCGGTGACGTGGACTGGGTGACCCTGAACCGCCCAGACAGCCTGAACGCGCTCAACCCCGAACTTACCGAAGCCTTATGCCTCTATTTCGAAGGCCTGTATCGACAGCATGATCGGCGCGTCGTCGTGCTCAAAGGCGCCGGTCGCGGCTTTTGTTCTGGGTTGGATTTGCAATCAGGGACCGCCGATCGGGACTGGGCCAAGCACGCGCCGCTGCAAGCCGGCATGGCGACCCAGCGGAGAATTGGCGATATCTATCGCGCGATGCGGCGCTGTCCCCAACCGATCATCGCTTTGATCCAAGGCGCCGCGACCGGCGGCGGCTTATCTCTGGCGCTGGCGTCGGACATTCGGATTGCCGGGCCAAAGGCAAAACTCAATTGCGCTTATATTCGGATCGGCCTGACCGGCGCCGATATGGGGTCCAGCTATTTTCTGCCGCGCATTGTTGGCCTGAGCATGGCCTCGGAGCTGCTGCTCACCGGACGATTTGTGCACGCCGACGAGGCCCTACGCATCGGCTTGGTCTCGCACCTGGTCGACGAAGACGCGCTCGACCGCACGGCGCAATCCTTGATTGAGCATATGCTCCGCACCGCGCCGTTTAGCTTACGCTTGACCAAAGAGGCCCTCGGCTATGCCGTGGATGCTCCCAGTCTGGACGCCGCGATGGCGATGGAAGATCGTCAGCAAATTCTGACCAGCCAGAGCAAAGACCATATTGAAGCGATGACCGCCTTTATGGCCAAGCGCGATCCAGAATTTGGCGACCGCTAAAGCGGGTTTTCGGTTTAGAATTTAACCTCTGGCGGGGTGCTCATGCTGACCCGGTCCTCGCCGAGGTCGAAGAAGTCACGCGGCTCGAAGTTGAAGCTGCCGGCAATGACAGAGCCCGGAAACTGCTCGCGCGCCGTATTATAGTCCTGCACCGCAGAGTTGTAGAACCGACGGGCGGCGGCGATTTTGTCTTCAATCACTGCCAGCTCGTCTTGCAGGTCGATGAAATTCTCATTCGCTTTGAGATCCGGATAGGCTTCGGCGAGCGCAAATAAGCGTCCAAGCGCCTGCCCCAGCATGCCCTCCGCGGCGCCCATTTCACCGGGTGAATTGGCCGCGACGGCGCCTTGCCGAGCTTGGATGACCGCATCGAGCGTTTCTTTCTCGTGGGCGGCATAGCCTTTGACGGTCTCGACCAAGTTAGGAATGAGATTTTGGCGCTGCTTCAGCTGCACATCAATGTCCGCGAAAGCTTGATTGCACCGTTGGCGTTTCGCCACCAAGCCATTGTAAATTCCGATGATAAAAAACACCAGAAGCGCAACGAGCCCCAGAACAATGAATAGTGGCGTCATCCGACAGTCTCCCTGATTACCGATCCAGTAAGTTAGCTAATGGGCAACCCTGCCGGGCGCAAGGATCAAGCCTCAATCAAGGCTTTGGCCCGGGCAAACACATCATGGAACATCGCCTCCGTGAGGCGGCGCGTATTGGTATTATAGCGTGAGCAATGATAGCTCGAAATCAGCGTCTGATGGCCGATTTGATACTCTGTGCCATGACCAAAGGGATGATCTTTTAAACGCAGCCCCAAGGTCCGAACCGTTGAATCATGGCTTATTTTTCCCAAACAAAGCAACACTTTAAGCTTTGGCAGATGCGCCATCCGCGATCTCAAAAAAGGGCGGCATTGATTAATTTCAGCGCCAACTGGCTTGTTCTGAGGTGGTACACAGCGCACCGCATTGGTGACCATCGCCCCGGTCAGGACCATGCCATCATCCGGGCGCCGATCATAGTTTCCGGTGCTGAATCCAAACTCAGCGAGGGTGCTGTAAAGCAAGTCTCCCGCCCAGTCGCCCGTAAACGGACGGCCGGTGCGATTCGCCCCCGTGACGCCCGGCGCGAGCCCAATAATCAGCAATTGCGCGTCAGGGTCCCCGAAGCTTGGCACCGCGCCATTAAACCATTCGGGCTGTTTCTGGCGCTGATCCAGAATGAAGCGGCGCAATCTTGGGCAAAGGTCACAGTCTTTAGGCGCTTCCGGTGGCACAACGCTATCTGCTTCAGTCATTTGGTTCAGGCCCTCAAAATCGCATCGGTTTAGGCTGACTAGGGGACGTGATTTTTGAATGCAAGGACGGGTTGCGCTTGTCTGCTGCACTGCATATAAGGGCGGGCTACAGGAGATTCATATGGCCCGTGTGACCGTAGAGGACTGCGTCGAGCAGGTCCCAAATCGTTTTGACTTGATCCTATTGGCGGCTCAGCGCGCGCGGATGATCCGCGAGGGCTCTCCAATTACAGTCGATCGCGATAATGATAAAGACCCCGTCGTATCTTTGCGGGAAATCGCCGACAAAACGATTGATCTGAAAGTCGTCAAAGAATCGCTCGTGGCAGAGCTCCAAGAAGTCCGTCCGGGTGAGGAAGAAGAGCGCGAGGCCGATCGCTTGGCGCTGCAATCAGGACCTGCGGCCACCGAAGAAGATGTTATGCGCGCTGACCAGGCCGAATTGGAATCTGGTCGCGACGACCGAATGTAGGTGTCAATGGCAACTGCGACCGTCAAAGCTGAAGACCGGTCGCGCGCAACGAGGCCGCCGCGCGGCATTCGTGATGACGAACCTTTTTTAACCAAGGAAGAATTGGCCGGCATGGTTCTGGCCTATCAGCCGGACGCTGATCGGGCCCGCCTGCTGCGCGCGTATGACTTCGCGCGTGAGAAACATGGCGACCAATTGCGCCAGTCTGGAGATCCTTATTATTCTCATCCTGTCCGCGTCGCGACATTGCTGGCGTCTGTTCGACTCGATGAAGCGACGATTATGGCGGGCTTGCTGCACGACACAGTCGAGGATTGCGACGATGTCGACCTCGCGCTGATCGAAACCGAGTTCGGCGCTGACGTGGCTGAGCTGGTCGACGGTGTGACCAAGCTTGGACAACTCGAATATCAAAGCGAAGCCAGCAAACAGGCTGAGAATTTCCAGAAATTTATTCTCGCAACCGTCAATGATATCCGCGTGCTTCTGGTTAAACTCGCTGACCGGCTGCACAATATGCGCACCCTTCATTTCAAGAAAAAGGATGAGTCACGCCGCCGCGTTTCGCGCGAGACGATGGATTTGTATGCGCCGCTCGCCCGCCGGGTCGGGCTGCATTACATCGCCTCTGAGATGGAAGATATCGCCTTCCAATACCTCAATCCGGAAGCGCGCGCGCAGATTTTGGCGCAACTCGAAGCTTTGGAATCGCGCAATCGCGACGATTTGGAACGGATCCGCTTCGCGATTCGCCAGGTAATGGAGCGCGAAGGCATTCAGTGCCGGATCAAAGGACGGCGCAAGGAGCCTTATTCGATCTGGCGGAAGCTGGAAAAAAAATCGATCTCGTTTGAAGGCGTTGCTGATATTTTCGGCTTTCGCATCATCGTTGATACGGTCGAAAACTGCTATAAGACACTGGGGGTATTCCACACCGAATGGGCCGGTATTGCTGATCGGTTCCGGGACTTTATCTCAGTGCCTAAGCCGAACGGCTATGCCTCTTTGCACACCACTGTTCGGGCCAGTGGCAATCGTCTGGTTGAACTGCAAATCCGCACCGAGGAGATGGACGATACCGCCGAACGTGGGGTTGCCGCGCACTGGAATTACAAAGACAGCCAGTATGGGTTTGACGAGGTTAGCTCTAAAGCCGCCGGTCTCGACCCGGCGGCCAATTTGCAAGCCTTTGGCGAGCTTTTGGCCCATGGCGGCGATGCAGACGATTTCCTCGAACACGCCAAAATGGAGATGTATCGCACACACGTCTTTGCGTTCACGCCCAAAGGACGCTTGGTGCTTTTGCCCTCGGGGTCGATGTCGCTCGATTTTGCTTATGCGGTGCATACGGCGGTTGGCGACACCTGTGATGGCACAAAGATCAACGGTGTTCCGCGTAATTTGCGAACGGCGCTTGAAAATGGCGACGTGGTCGAAATCATTCGCCGGGAATCGCCGCGTCCCTTGCCCGGTTATGAGACCTTATGCGTCACCGGCCGCGCCCGCGCGGCGCAACGCAGACTTCGGCGCGAGCTTGAGACTCAGCAATTTGCAAATCTCGGGCGAAACTTATTGGAGCGGGCGCTGCGACGCCATCAGATCGATCCGGTCACCGTCGATATGCGTAAGATTTCCGGCCGGGCGGGCTTTGACGGGGTTCAAGCCATGTTTGAAGCGTTGGGGCGCACTCAAGACGAGGTAAACCGCATCATCAGCGTCGCGTTTCCGGGCCTGGACTTGGACACGCCCAACCCGAACGACACTGTGACGCTGGACGACGAACATGCCGCAACCTTGATTGCGGGTGAAAACCTCACCCCGGGGGTGACGTTGCACCTTGGGGAGTGTTGTCATCCAATCCCGGGCGACCGGATCGTTGGCTTGCGCGAACCGGATAAAGGGCTTGTCGTCCATACAATTTATTGTGCGCAGATCGCGAAATATGATGACCGGCCCGATCTTTGGATCGACTTACAATGGACGGAGCTGGCCAAGTCTGGCGTCCGCGCGATCGGCCGGATCGCAGTCAATGCGGCGGACCAAAAAGGCGTGCTGGCCCAGCAGTGCAGCGTCGTGGCGCAAGCTGGCGGCAACATTCGCGGCGTCGCGACACAGGCCCGCGAGCCGGGCTTTATGGAATTGATCTTCGACATCGAAGTCGAAGATCTGCGCCATTTGGAACAAATCAAAGCCGCGCTGCGGGCATTGGCGGTCGTGGAGCGCGTTGAACGCCTAGAGGAGAGCGATTTTGAATAATGACGAGGTCTTGCAGGTTTTCCGGGATGCCGGAGCCCTGCTCGAGGGACATTTTATTCTGTCTTCGGGGCGCAGAAGCCCTGTCTTTTTACAAAAGGCTTTGGTCTTTTCTGAGCCAGAATTGTCGGCAACGCTTTGTTCTGCGCTCGCTGAGAAAGTGAAGCGTCAATTCGGCGATATTGATGTTGTCGTTGGCCCGGCCATGGGCGGCGTGATCCCGAGCTATGAGTTGGCCCGGCATTTGGGCTGCCGCGCGGTCTTCGTTGAACGTGTAGAGGGCGCCTTCGAGCTGCGACGCAGTTTTGAATTGAAGGCCACGGACCGCGTTTTGATCGCCGAAGACATCGTCACAACCGGTCTGTCTTTCCGCGAAACTGTGGCGGCATTGCAAACCTTGCCAGGCAATCTGGTTGGCGGCTCTTGCATCATTGATCGCAGCGGCGGTGAAGCCGATGTCGGATGTGAGCTGGTCTCGCTCGCCGCGATCAAATTTCCCGACTATGACGCAGACGACTTGCCCGCGGATTTGGCGGCAATCCCCGCCTACAAACCTGGCAGCCGAGGCCTCAGCGCGTGACCTCCCGAATCCGCCTTGGGGTCAATATCGATCATGTCGCGACCATTCGCAACGCGCGGGGCGGCGCACATCCGGATGTCGCGCGCGCTGCGGCCATCGCCACCGAAGCTGGCGCCGATGGGATTACGTTTCATCTGCGCGAAGACCGCCGCCACATTATCGACCCAGATCTGCTGGCCATTCGCGCCGCCACCGATTTACCGCTCAATATGGAAATGGCGGCGACCGATGAAATGCATGTCATTGCGATGGATTATAAGCCCGAAACGGTGATGTTCGTGCCCGAAAAGCGCGAAGAACGCACCACAGAAGGCGGACTTAATGCGGCGCGTGAGCACAATAAATTGGTGCCGATGATCCGCTCGCTAAAGGAGAATGGCAGCCGCGTGTCTTTGTTCATTGAACCAGACCCCGTTCAGCTCATCGCAGCGCAGCGCATGGGCGCTGACATTACAGAATTTCACACCGGCCGATTTGTCGAGCTGTCGCTGGCGGGCGAACAAGAACTCGCCGCCGCTGAGCTTGAACGCCTTGCTGATTGCGCCAAACGCGCGATCGATCTTGGGGTGGAGCCGCAAGCCGGTCATGGGCTCACATATGACACGGTTCAGCCCGTCGCCGCGATCGCCGAATTGACCGAGCTAAATATCGGCCACTTTTTGATGGGCGAGGCGATTTTCGCCGGACTTGCCCCAGCGATCCAGCACATGCGCACTCTGATGGATGAGGCGCGCGGATGATCATCGGCATCGGCAATGATCTGTGCAATATTGAGCGCATCAAAGGGTCTTTAGAGCGGTTCGGCGAACGCTTCGAGAAGCGCTGTTTTACGGACGGCGAAATCTCCAAAGCGAGGCGCCGTCGCCTGACAGCTGAGACCTATGCCAAACGGTTCGCCGCCAAAGAAGCCTGCGCCAAAGCGCTCGGAACCGGGGTGCCGCGCCGCGGCGTGCATTGGAAGATGATGGAAGTCGTCAATCTACCGTCCGGCAAACCAACGCTTAAGCTCACGCAAGGCGCTCAGAAACGATTGTCTGAAATCACACCAGACGGTCATGTGGCGCATGTTCACCTGACCATGACCGATGATCACCCATGGGCCGAAGCGCACGTCATCATTGAGGCCCTGCCAGAATGAAACGCCCGGCACGTCCCAAACGCACACGCTTGCGCGCCGCGACCAAGACCGCGCGCTTGCCGCGTCTGTCGAAAGACAAGCAGAGCGCGCTGGAGACCGCCATCGGCTATCGGTTTAAAGACCGGGAGCATTTGATCCACGCGCTCATTCATCCGAGCCTGATTGACGAGTATCGCGGCGGAGCAGGCTTCTCAAACCAGCGTATGGAGTTTTTGGGCGACCGTGTGCTTGGACTGGTGATTGCCGAACTCCTGATCCATAAATATCCGAAAGAGCGCGAAGGGTTCTTGACCAAACACTTCCACAATTTGGTCAGCGGTCAGGCCTGCGCCGATGTCGGGGCGCGGTTTCAGCTGCGCGACTATCTCTTCATGGATGCCTCCATGCGCTCGAATATGTCATCGACCTATGACAAAGCTGTCGCCGACGCCGTCGAAGCCTTGGTTGCCGCGATTTATATAGATGGTGGCTTGGATGCCGCTGAGCGGTTTATCAAAAACCGCTGGTCGTTTGATGGGCTGACCAAGGACGAGCCGGATCGAAACGCCAACCCGAAAACCAAATTGAGCGATTGGTGCGGGGCCCAGCGCACCGCCTATGCCGTTTATGAAACCGTGGACACAAGCGGCCCGGATCACGATCCCGTCTTTACCGTCAAAGCCTCGATTGAGGGGCATGGCGAAGCGACGGCCAGTGGCAGCAATAAAGCAGAAGCAGAGCGCGCAGCCGCAGCAGCGCTTTTGGAGCGATTAGAAAAAACATGAGCGATCACGCCCCCATCCTGCCCGACGCCGTCGACATCACCCAGTCCGGATTTGCCGCCATTATCGGCGCGCCGAATGCTGGCAAGTCGACGCTGACCAATCTCTTGGTCGGCACCAAAGTCGCGATCGTAACCCATAAAGTGCAAACCACGCGCTTTCCCATTCGCGGCGTCGCCCATGACGGCGCGGCGCAGATCGTATTGGTCGATACGCCCGGGATTTTCCGCGCCAAAAAGCGCCTCGATCGCGCCATGGTCAAAGCCGCATGGTCCGGAGCGGAAGACGCCGACGCGATTGTCCATTTGATCGACGCCTCAGCCTGGGTTGCGGTTCAGCAAGAGGAGGCGACCCCGGCGCAAACCCTCTCGGTCGAAGATGATCGCCGCGTGATGGAAACCCTCAAAGAGACCGGTCAGGACGCGTATCTGGCGCTGAACAAAATTGACCTCTTCGCGCATGACAATGTCCTGCCGATTATGGCAGAGCTTAGCGCTGCGGGGGTTTACGAAGAAATCTTCATGATCTCTGCCCTGAACGGTGACGGCGTTGCGCCGCTCTTGAAGAAGCTGGCGGAGAAGATGCCAGCTGGCGAAGCGCTATATCCGCCAGACCAAACCGCCGATCTTCCCATGCGCCTCTTGGCGGCTGAGATCACCCGCGAAAAGCTCATGCTGCGCCTGCATCAAGAGCTGCCATATCAATTGATGGTCGAGACCGAAAGCTGGGAAGCGTTTGACAACGGGTCCGTGCGCATCCGTCAGGCCGTCATCATCGCCCGCGAACAGCATAAAGGCATGGTGCTCGGCAAAGGCGGCAGTGCCATCAAAGCGATTGGCAAAGCGGCGCGCGAAGAGCTGACCGAAATGCTTGGCCAAACCGTGCATCTCTTCCTGTTCGTGAAAGTCGATCCGAAATGGATGGAGCGCCGCGAAGCCTATCAATCTGTGGGCCTGGAGTTTGATGCGTAAGGAGCCAGCGCATGGAGTGGCGTGATCAAGCGCTGATTCTGGGCGGCCGACGTTTCGGCGAAAGCGGCCTCATTCTTGATGTTCTGACGACCCGCAAGGGCCGCCGCTCTGGCCTGGTTTATGGCGGCGCCAGCAAAAAAAAACGCGCACAGTATGAGCCTGGAAACACCGTGGCCTTAAGCTGGTCCGGGCGCTTAGAGGAACAGCTTGGCCGCTTCACCGTCGCAGAGGTGACGATCAGCCGGGCGGGCCGCTATCTCGACCGTCCAGAAGCCTTAGCGGCCATCAACACGATCGCGGCGCTGTTACGAGGCGCTGTGGATGAAGGCGACTCTGCCGGCTCGGCGCTGTTTGATCCGACCACAGTCTTGCTCGATGCGCTGGACTCCTGGCCGGTCTGGCCTGCTTTATATGCGCGCTGGGAGCTCGGGCTCTTATCGGCGCTCGGCTTTGGCCTCGATCTCGATAAATGCGCCCTGTCTGGCGCTAATGATGGTCTCACTCATGTGTCGCCCAAAACCGGGCGGGCGGTTCGAGGGTCGGAAGCCGAGGGCTATGTTGAACGATTGTTTCCGCTGCCCGCCTTTCTGCTCAACCCCGCAGCCCTAGCGGTGGCAGAGGATATTGAAGACGCGCTTCACTTGACCGGATATTTCTTGGAAGAACGGCTCTTTTCTGCGGTGCATAAGCCAGTGCCCGCCGAACGCGCGCGGCTGGTGCCGAAACTGATAGGCTAAACTACCGACAGGTTTCGACGCGCCCCATATCGAGATGAAAATGATCGGCATGCGCCGCGTCATAATCCGGCCCAAGCGTCGTCGAGAACAGCCGACACGCCCGCTTATGCACCCGTTTGAGATATTTCCCTGCATCGCTGCGGTCGCGCCAGTGATCCTTCACGCGGATCTCGGTCCCATCTTCCAGCACAAATCCATAAATATCGATCGCATTGGCATAAGAGTGCTGAGACCGAACTCCGGTTCCCGCAATATTGCGACAGCTAAACGTCCCATACGTCTGAATCTGCCGAAGCGGAGAGCCGAAAATCTTTTCAGCTTGCGGGCGCAAGACATTGCGCTCCCAGATATGCAATGCGGCCATCTGGTGACAGGTCATGCGCAGCGGCGCAGCGTTAAACGGCGTTAAAGAACGCTTCAAGCGAAGGGTTTCTTCTAACGGGCATCTGGCCTCTGCCCCATCTGCGTCCAGGACTTCAAACTCAACGCCGGCTTCGTTCAGTTTTTGTCGGCATAAGGTTTCATCATGCTTGAGCGTCGTCAATTTGCCATAGGTCGCGAGGCCGAGCGGCTCGGTCAAATCCGGCGGACGGAGCGGATTGTGCTGTGCAGGCAAGAATCGATGCACAAGATAGCCGAGGCCGATCACAATGAAGCTGAATAAAATCAATCGCCAGCGGTGCATGGTATTCCTTCATTAACCAATCGGCGTTTTCTGTTAACCTGAACATGAGTGTGGCGATTCTACGCCCACCGAAGAGATTTAGAGGGGCGGCATGTCCGATCTTTTGGAACCAGAAGACGATCGCATCATCAATGAACCGCTGAGTGAGGCCCTCACCAAGCGCTATTTGGCCTATGCTCTGTCGACAATCACCTCGCGGGCGCTGCCAGATGTCCGTGATGGATTGAAGCCCGTTCAAAGGCGCATCCTGTACGGAATGCGAGAGCTAAAACTCAATCCTGATGGTGGCTATCGCAAGTGCGCCAAAGTGGTTGGCGAGGTTATGGGTAATTATCACCCGCATGGCGATGCCTCAATCTATGACACAATGGTGCGCCTGGCCCAGGATTTCTCCGTCCGCTATCCGCTGGTCGATGGCCAAGGCAATTTCGGCAATATTGATGGCGATAGCGCGGCGGCGATGCGCTATACAGAAAGCCGGATGACGGAAGCGGCGAAATTGCTGCTTGAAGGTCTGAACGAAGACGCCGTCGATTTTAAGCCGACTTATGACGAAAATGATGAAGAGCCCGTGGTCCTGCCCGCTGGGTTTCCCAATCTCCTTGCCAATGGGGCGACGGGCATCGCGGTTGGCATGGCGACCAGCATCCCGCCCCACAATGTCGCAGAAGTCATTGATGCGGCGCTCTTATTGGTCGATCGCAAAACCACCCCAACAGAGGAACTCTTGGAGGTTATGCCCGGCCCCGACTTTCCAACTGGTGGGGTCATTGTCGAGCCAAAAGAGTCGATCTTAGAAGCCTATGAGACCGGGCGCGGCAGCTTCCGCATGCGGGCAAAATGGGCGGTTGAGGACCTCGGGCGCGGCACCTGGCAGATCGTCGTCACTGAAATTCCATATCAGGTGCAAAAGTCGAGACTGATTGAACGCTTAGCCGATTTGATCGAGAGCAAAAAAGCCCCGCTTCTGGCCGATGTGCGCGATGAAAGCGCTGAAGATATTCGCCTGATCTTAGAGCCGCGCGCCAAAACCGTTGAGCCGGACGTGTTGATGGAAAGCCTGTTCAAGATCTGTGATCTCGAAACGCGTTTCAGCCTCAATATGAACGTGCTGCACAAGGGGGCCCCACAAGTTATGGGCCTGCGCCAAGTGCTGCGCGCTTATCTCGATCATCGCCGCGAAGTTGTGGTCCGTCGGGCGCAATTCAGGCTCGATAAAATCGAGAAACGCCTGCACCTCTTAGACGGCTACTTGATCGCTTATCTCAATATTGATGAAGTGATCCGGATCATTCGCGAAGAGGATGATCCAAAGCAGGAAATGATTGACCGGTTTGGGATCACCGAAATCCAAGCCGAAGCCATTCTCAACCTCCGTTTGCGAGCTTTGCGTAAGCTCGAAGAAATGGAGATCCGCAAAGAGCATGAGAGCCTCAACGAAGAGCGCAGCGAGATTGTCGCCATGCTCGGCTCTGAAGCGCGCCAATGGACCAAGGTCAAAAAGGAATTGCGGGACGCCCGCAAAGTCTTCGATCCAGAGACTGAACTTGGCCGCCGACGCGCAAAATTTGCTGACGCGCCTGAAATCGACGTCGATGCGGCGCTCGAAGCCTCGATGCCGAAGGAGCCGATCACTGTGGTCCTCTCCTCTATGGGGTGGATTCGTGGCATGAAAGGCCATGGCATCGACCTCGCCTCGGCCAAGTTTAAAGATGGCGATACGCTGCTCTATGCCGAAGAAGTGTTTACGACCGACAAGCTGATCCTCATGTCCTCTGACGGGCGCGCTTTCACGCTGCCTTGCGACAAGCTGCCGGGCGGACGCGGGCATGGCGAACCGATCCGAATTTCAATCGATCTGGAAGACAGTGTCGACATTATCGGCATGTTCAAACTGGAGGGCAGCCGCAAACGGATCATGGCGTCAGACGCCGGATATGGCTTCCTCGTTCAGGAAAGCGAATTGGAATCAAACCGCAAGGCCGGTAAGTCTGTCGTTTCGGTGCCTGATGGCGGCAAATTACTGATTGTGGATCTCGCGCGCGGCGATCATGTCGCGGTGATCGGGACGAATAAGAAGCTGCTCATCTTCCCGCTCGATGAGCTGCCCGAAATGTCGCGCGGCAAGGGCAATAAGCTGCAAAACTATCGCGGCTCAGACAAGCTCGCGGATGCGCTGGTTTTCGATGCCGAAGATGGGCTGATCGTGACCGACAGTGCGGGTCGGATGCGCGGCTTCCCGGAATGGGCTGACTGGCTCGGCAAACGTGCCCAAGCGGGCAAGGCCGCGATGCGCGGGTTTCCACGCTCGGGCAAGTTTACGGGGTAAAGCCGGACGGCCCGGCGCAATGCCGCTTAAGACAAGCCGAGCACGTCGCTCATATCATAATAGCCCGGCTGTTGTTTTACCGCCCACTCGGCAGCTTTGATGGCGCCGTGCGCAAACACGGCGCGGTCGAGCGCGGTATGGCGAAGCGAAAGCGTTTCCATTTCGGACCCAAATGTCACCTCGTGATCGCCAATCACGCCGCCAGATCGGGTCACCGCAAAGCCAATCTGTCCCGACACACGTGTGGCGTCTGGGCCATCATAAGGGTCTGATTTCAGGGCCCTTAAAGTCGATCCACGGCCGCTGGCCGCTGCCTCGCCGAGCATTAAAGCCGTTCCAGACGGTGCGTCACGTTTGTGGCGATGATGGGTTTCACTGATTTCGATATCCCAATCTGGGCCGAGCCGCGCCGCCGCTTGCTGCACCAAAGCTTCAAGCAAATTGACGCCGAGCGAAAAATTCCCGGCTTTGACAATCGCAAGATCGCGCGCTGCAGATTTAAGCTCAGTCTCTTGCTCAGGGCTAAATCCGGTCGTGCCGATGATGGCGGCCCCGACATTCAAGTCCTTGAGCTTTGATACCGCCATCACAGTGGCCTCTGGCGCGGTGAAGTCGATCCAGACATTTGCCCCGATCAACGCGGTCTCAAACACGTCAGTTGCCGCGACACCCAAGGCTTCGATCCCGGCCAGACTGCCCAGATCTTGGCCCAGTGCGGTCGATCCCGCCCGCTCGGCGCCGCCGGACACTTTGTGCCCGGCTTTGTGGCCTGCCGCGACCAGTTGGCGCCCCATTCGTCCGGCACAACCGGCAACCGATATGCTGATCAAATCTGTCATCCGCG
Organism: Pseudomonadota bacterium; assembly: GCA_039815905.1. Classification (GTDB taxonomy): domain Bacteria; phylum Pseudomonadota; class Alphaproteobacteria; order Caulobacterales; family Hyphomonadaceae; genus Henriciella. The sequence goes on from JBCBYJ010000007.1 coordinate 16,304, forward strand.
CCTTATACAGCGCTTTGCCAAGCTGACCACTAGGCAGCATGAAACCTCGCTGCTAAGCCGCCGAGATGTATCAGATTTCTGCTCGAGGCCCGCGCGCCGCCATTGAAGCCGCCTGGGATGTGTTGGCCTGGACCGACCCGTCGCCCGCCGGCGCGGTCGACGCCAAAGAAGACACGCGCATGACCTGGCGCCTCGATGCCTATGCCGAGACCCGCGAGGACGCCGATGCCAGCGCCGCTCTGATCCGAGAGACAGCGCCCGAGCTCAATCCGGTGGTCGAGGCTTTGCAAGATCGCGACTGGGTCACATTGTCTTTAGAGGGCCTACCGCCGGTTCGCGCAGGCCGCTTCATTGTCGCAGGCAGTCACGCCCTGACCCAAACCTCGCCCGGCAAAACGGATATTTTGATCGAGGCCGGTCCAGCTTTCGGCACCGGACATCATGGCACGACGCTCGGCTGCCTGCTGGGCTATGAACATGTGCTGCGCCGGGGTGTGCCGAGATCAATCTTAGATGTCGGAACGGGATCTGGCGTGCTCGCCATTGCCGGTATAAAGACCGGCGCGGCGCGCGCCATCGGCACCGAAATCGATGCGCAAAGCGTCGTTGTCGCGAATGAAAATGCCCGCAAGAACAAAGTCGCGAACCGGTTCAAGACGTATCAGACCCGCGGCGCAACCACGGCTCTGATTCAAGCCACCGCGCCGTATGATTTGATCTTCGCGAATATTCTGGCGCGGCCTTTGACACGGCTCGCGCCAAAGCTTGTGCCGCTCTTGGCGCGCCAGGGTCATATCATTCTGTCAGGTCTGCTCACCCATCAAGAACCGCTGGTCCGGGCCGCCTATCGCGGCCGCGGACTCAGTTTGGTCAAGCGTCTTCGCAAGGATGGTTGGTCGACCTTGGTGTTTCGGCGCGCCGCTTAGTGCGCAATCCGCCGATTGTGTCGTGCCATACGCCGGGCTAAGACGTGGGGGCGCGCGGCGGCTTCAGCGCGGTCTGCTATCACAGGGACAGAGACAGGCCGGTCTTCGGTGAGTTCCTGCACATTGCGATCCTCATGCGTAAACATGGCTTGCACGCTGGCGGGCAGGTTTAAGAGATTTCGAGGTTTCATTTTACTAGTCCTGGGAGGGTGGTCTTCTGTTATGGCCCTCATGTAGGCGCAAAGTCTTGCGGTTCCATATACAAAAAGCACTTATTCAATGCATTTCTGCATATCACGTTTTCACCTTTGCCTCAGCCCGCGTTCGGGATTACCTAGAGCGCATGAAACAGAACTTTGACGTCAAAGGTGGGCCGCATATTGGGCGCACCAATCTTCCCAAACTTCGGGCCGAGTTGGCGCGGCGCAAGCTCGATGGGTTTTATGTGCCGCACGAAGATGAGTATCAAAATGAGTATTTGCCAGACGCCAATGAACGTCTGGCCTGGGTCAGTGGCTTTTCAGGCTCGTTTGGCTCAGCTCTCATTTTAGCGGAACGCGCGGCGCTCTTCATCGATGGGCGCTATACGATCCAAGCCGCCGAACAAACCGATCCTGACATGTTTGAGCGCGTTGCGGTGCCGGACCCTGGGCCGTTCGGATGGCTCGCCAGCCAAAACCTGACCGGACAACGGCTCGGTTATGACCCAGCTTTGATGACCCCGAATGACGTCCACGCATTCGAAGCGGCGGCCACGCAAGCCGGCGCGGTGATTGTCGCAGTCGACGACAATCCGGTAGATGCGGCCTGGGCCGATCGCCCCGCGCAGCCACAAGCCCCGGTCCACCCCCATCCGATTGAGTTTTCCGGCGAAGCGGCCGAAATCAAACGCAAAATTATCGCTCAGACGGTCACAGATTCTGGCGCCGATGCGGTCATCCTATCGGCCCCGGCAAGCATTGCTTGGCTGTTCAATATACGCGGCGGCGATGTCGCATGCTCGCCCCTGCCGCTCGCCCGAGCTTTGGTCCGCGCCGATGGCAGCGCGACGCTGTTTTTGGATCCGGCAAAGGAGACCCCCGGCCTGCGGGAGCATTTGGGCAATCACGTTGCGCTGCTGCCCATCGATACGCTCGACGCGGAATTGGACGGATTAAGCGGCCAATCGATTTGCCTCGACCCGGCCTCTGCCTCGGCGTGGTTTTTTCAGAAACTCGAGCAAAGTGGCGCGGCGATCGTTCCGATACAAGATCCAGTTTTGATCCCCAAAGCCTGCAAGAATGCCACTGAACTGGCGGGCACCTCCGCGGCGCACCAACGCGATGGCGCCGCTGTGACGCGCTTTCTTCATTGGCTCGATACAGACGCGCAATCGGGCAAAGTCACGGAGATTGATGCGGCCCTCAAACTGATGGATTTTCGCACCGTCGATGCGAGCATGCAGGACATGTCCTTTGAGACGATTTCCGGTGCCGGACCAAATGGCGCCTTGCCCCATTACCGCGTCTCGTCAGCCTCCAATCGCCCGCTCGAACGCGGCTCGCTCTATCTGGTGGATAGTGGCGGGCAGTATCCAGACGGCACCACGGACATTACCCGCACCGTCGCAATCGGCACGCCGAGCGATGACATGAAGCGTCACTATACGCTGGTGCTGAAAGGCCATATCGCGCTCGACAGGGTGCGCTTCCCGGCGGGCACAACCGGCACCCATCTCGACACATTGGCGCGCCATGCCCTGTGGCAAGCTGGGCTCGATTATGATCACGGGACCGGCCACGGGGTCGGGGTCTATCTCGGGGTCCATGAAGGGCCGCAACGCATTGCCAAAGCTTGGAATGCGATCCCGCTTATGCCGGGCATGATCGTTTCCAACGAACCCGGCTTTTACAAAGAGGGCGCTTACGGCATTCGGATCGAGAATTTGCAATATGTGACCCCGCCCGAAGAGATTGATGGCGGCGATCGAGCGATGCTCGGATTTGAATGTCTGACATTTGCGCCCCTGGCGCGGGATTTAATCGTCACAGATTTTCTGTCGCAGGCGGAACGCGACTGGGTCGATGATTATCATCAACGCGTGCTGACAGAAATCGCGCCCTTGGTCGATGGCGCGGTTGCCAGCTGGCTCGATCAGGCCTGCGCGCCGCTTTAAAGCGTTTGGATCAGCTCAATCCATTCGACTTCGGTCATCACGCTCACGCCAAGCTCTTGCGCTTTTTTGAGTTTCGATCCCGCGCCCGGACCCGCGACCAATATATCGGTGCGCCCGGACACAGAGCCTGAGACTTTCGCGCCGAGGGATGTCGCCCGCGCTTTCGCTTCATCGCGGGTCATCGCTTCGAGCGTACCCGTAAACACAACGGTCTTGCCCGCGACGGGGCTTTCGCTTGCGGGCGCTTCGCCGTCTTGGACTTCGACTTGCCCGAGAAGCTCGCTCAGCATGGCCATATTGTGAGCTTCGCTGGCAAATGCACTGAGGGCGCCGATTGCGGCGCCGCCAATGCCATCAATCGAGAGCAGCATCTGCGCCGCTTCACCCTCGGGCGCCTCCCTCGCATCCTCAACGGCTTGCCAAAACGCCGTCCATTGCACGAAGGTCCGCGCGAACAGGTCAGATGTGGTTTGCCCGACATGCCGAATGCCCAATCCGTTCAAAAACCGTGCAAATGGGACCTGCCGTCGATCATCAATCGCGGCCAAAAGCTTGCGGGCCGAGAGATCTCCAAACCCTTCCCAACCGGACAAAGGGTCTAATCCAGCTTCGGCAATCCGGCGCTCTAATTGAAAGATATGCTGGGGCGCCGTGACCACACCGCGGTCATAGAATAAATCAATCTGCTTCGCGCCCAATCCGTCAATGTCGAGCGATTTGCGCGACACGAAATGCTTGAGCCGCTCTTTAATTTGGGCCGGACAGATTAAGCCGCCCGTGCAGCGCCGTCGGACATCCTCTTTGCCTTTATCATCCAACTCACGCACCGCAACCGAGCCGCATTCGGGGCAGACTTCGGGCATTTTAAACGCTGCAGGTCGATCTCTGCGCTCTGCATCAATCACCCGCAAGACCTGCGGGATGACATCTCCGGCGCGTTGGATTTCGACTTGATCGCCTTCGCGCACATCCAAGCGTTCAATTTCTTCTTCATTGTGCAGGGTTGCGTTTGAGACCACGACCCCGCCAACGGTCACAGGCTTTAAACGCGCGACCGGGGTCAAGGAGCCTGTCCGTCCGACTTGAATCTCGATCGCCTCAAGCGTCGTGATGGCTTTTTCAGCGGGGAATTTATGCGCAATCGCCCAGCGCGGAAACCGGCTCACTTGGCCGAGGCGGGCTTGCCAATCTAAACGGTCGACTTTGTAGACGACCCCATCAATATCATAGCCGAGGCGCGCGCGTTTATCGACCATATCATTGTAAGCGCTGAGCAGATCTTCGACCGTCAAATGCGCGCGAAACAGCGTATTGGTTTGAAAGCCCCAATCCGCGAATTTGGCGACCGCAGCGCTTTGGGTCTCAGCAAAAGGCGCCGAAACCTCGCCCCATGCATAGGCATAGAATTTCAGCGGGCGGCGGGCCGTCACGGCCGGATCTTTCTGCCGCAAGCCGCCAGCCGCCGCGTTTCGCGGGTTCATATAGGTTTTTCGACCCGCCGCGTCTTCCTGTGCATTGAGGGCGGCAAAATCATCACTGGCCATGTAGACTTCGCCGCGGACTTCGATACGCGCCGGCCAATCCGATCCGGCCAAGCGCTCCGGAATGTCTTGCAGCGTTCGGGCATTTGCGGTGACATCTTCACCCACCCGGCCATCGCCGCGGGTTGCCGCTTTGCTTAAGACGCCGTTCTCATAGGTGAGGCTCAGCGACAGGCCATCAATTTTCGGCTCGGCCGTAATGATCAACTCATCCGTCGCGTCCAGGCCGAGGAACCGGCGGATCCGGTCCTTAAAGTCTTGAACGTCAGACTCAGTAAAGGCATTGTCGAGCGACAGCATGGGGGCGCCATGTTCGATTTTACCAAACCCGTCACTCACCGCCGCGCCGATGGCATCGCTCGGGCTGTCAGAGCGTTTAAGGTGTGGGAAGCGGGCCTCAATCGCTAAATTGCGACGTCTGAGATGATCATATTCCGCGTCCGTCAGATGTGGGTCGTCATCCTTATAATAACTGGCATCGGCAAGCTTGATCTCGGTGACCAGGCGCGCCAGTTCTTTGCGCGCTTGGTCTTCGTTCAGATCGTCTACTGCAATATCTGCATTCATGCCGCCTCCAGCAGTTTCAATGCGGCCGCCCGGGCCTCATTGGTCACGCTGGAGCCTGACAACATTCGAGCGATTTCTTCAAGTCGTTGGCCGTCATCTAATTGTGCAACATGGCTGACCGTCTGACCCTTTGCGTCATCTTCTTTTATGACGCGCCATTGCCGCGTTGCCGCAGACGCGACTTGCGGACTATGGGTGATCGCGAAGACCTGACGATCCGCGCTTAACCGAGACAAGCGTTCGCCAATCGCTGCCGCCACTGCGCCGCCAACCCCTTGATCCGCCTCATCGAAGATCAGAGTGCCGGCATCGCCGCCTTGGCTGAGGGCGCATTTCAAAGCGAGTGAGATCCGCGCCAATTCGCCGCCCGAGGCAATGCTCTTCAGCGGACCAAAGCCAGATCCTGGATTTGATTCAATCTCAAACTCGACGCGCTCCAGTCCCCGCAGACCGCTCTCTTCTACGCCCATCGGCACGAACGCGGCGCGCATGCGCACCCGCCCGAGATGCAGCGGTTCCAGCTCTTTCAGAACCCCCTGTTCGAGGGATTTTGCCGCAGCCTGGCGCGCCGCGCTCAAAGACTCCGCCTGGGCGCGCCAGCTCTCATGCGCGGCGGCTTCGGCCTGTGCGGCGTGTTCCAATGCCTCTGTGCTGGCATCGCACAAAGCCAGCTCTGACTGAAAGCGCGCCAATGAATCGATCAAAAGCTCTGGCAAACACTCAAACTTTCGCGCCGCGGCGCGGAGCGCAAATAAGCGCGCTTCGACATGTTCGAGACGGTCGGCATCGTGTGCGGTAAACCGCGCCAGCGCATCGGCATGCTGGCGCGCTTCGCTGAGCTCAATCAGCGTGCGTTCAATCGCGTCTGCGGTGGCTTGCGCACACACTGCCAGCTCTTGATTATAGGTTTCCAGGCCCGGGATGCGCGCGACCCGCTCAGATGCCCGCGACGCGGCGGCGAGGTCTTCGTCAAGCTTTGCGCCGGACAAAGCCGTCACGGTTTCGTCTATGGCCTCGCTCATGCGCTCCGATTGCAGCAAGATGCTGCGCTGTGCACTCAGCGCTTCGACTTCGTCCTGTTCGGGCGCCAGGCGCGCCAACTCTTCGACGGCAAAGCTCAACCAATCGCGTTTGTCTTGCGCGCTTGAAACGTTGGCCTCAAGCTCGATGCGCGCCTCGCGCTTGGCTTCATAGTCTCGCCACTGGCCCGCACAGTGCGTCGCGGCGTCTTCGAGCCCGCCAGACGCATCCAGCAGCGCCAAATGGGCCGAGGGGCGCATTAAGTGAGAGGCCGCATGTTGCCCGTGAATTTCAACCAAACTCTCACCCAGCTTGGCCAAAACGGACGCCGCCACAGATTGGCCATTCACAAAGGCACGTGATGGCCCCGTCTTGGAGAGCGTTCGACGCAAGACAATCGGCTCGCCGCGATCATGCTCGAGGCCTTGCTCGGCCAAGAGGTCCCACACGGGATGCGCCGCATGCGCGCCAAATTCAGCTGAGACACTGGCTTGGTCGGCGCCCGCGCGGATTTGCTGTCGGTTCGCCGCGCCGCCCAGCACCAAAGCGAGTGCGTCCAGAATGATCGACTTACCCGCCCCGGTCTCGCCGGTCAGCGCCGTAAACCCCGTCGCCGCCTCAAGATCGAGACGGTCGATCAAGACAAAAGAGTGGATGGAGAGTGCGTATAACATACGCTCTCTTAACAAAAGAACAAAATGAGAACAAGCCCTATTTGCCGCCTGGGATCAAACGCTGCAACCAAGTCCGCTTTTGGGCCTCGGTGGCGCCCTCTGGATCGAGCCCCTCACCGCTGAGCAGCCGGTAGGAATATTGGTACCAAATGCTCTCAGGGTAATTGTAGCCGAGCACGGCGCCAGCCGCCAAGGCTTCTTGTTTGAGGCCCATCGCCAAATACACTTCGACCAGACGGTGCAAGGCTTCGGGCGCATGGCTGGTCGTATCATAATCGGACACCACCGTCCGGAACCGGTTGACCGCAGAGAGATGCTGATTGCGGCGCAAATACCAGCGCCCGATTTCCATTTCTT
>JBCBYJ010000080.1:0-7824 GCA_039815905.1 Pseudomonadota bacterium
AGTGAACGCTTAGAAGCAGACCCAAATCCGCCAGCCGATCTCTATGTGTTTCTAAGCGTTCACTTAACACGACAACCAGCTGATCCAACGATTGCGGCAACTCGGCCATACGCGCGGCTTGAAACTCCGCCACTGTGACGGGTTGATAGTTCGGCGCACCAATTTGCGTGTAGATGCCCACGCCGCCGAGTAAGAGAATAGCGGGCACCGCGTAAAGCGCGGTAGATTTCAGCGCGTTTGCGGCCCTGTCGGGCCCGGTGGGCGCGGCATCCAAGATGCTTAAAATCCGGCGATCAAGCGCGTCTTTGGCTTGCTTGGCGACGTCGGCAGTCAGTCTTCCGCGCGCTTCATCCTCCTCAATGGCGGCTTTTTGAGCTTTCGCCTCAACCAGCAAAGCATTGGCCGCATCATCTCGCTCAGCCCAGAAAGGGTGGAGCAAATAGGCGCCGACCAAGGCCGCTAAGACGAGCAAAATGACCCAGATCATCAGGCGCTATCAGTCTCTGCAAGGGCCGCCCGAATCCGCGACAAGTCTTCTTCACTCAGCGCATCTTCAACCTGCTTTTTGTCGGGGCGCGACCGCAATAGGAACCAAAGCCCTCCGCCCAATACTAAGACAAAGGGTGAGAGCCATAAGAGCAGCGTATTGAGCTGGAGCGGCGGGCTCATTAGGACAAAATCGCCATAGCGATACTGCAAGTAAGAGCGGACCTGATCATCATCATCGCCGGCCATAACGCGCTTACGGACCAGGCGCTTCATGTCGAGCGCGAGCGGCGCGTTGGAATCATAGATTGATTGATTTTGGCAGACGACACAGCGCAGGGTCTTCGACACAGCTTCCGTGCGCGCCGCGATCACGTCAGGGTCGGTGACCTCGCTGGCGGTCAAAGTGGCATCGACCAACGGCTCGAGGGCCGTGTCGGCGGGCTCCGATATGAGCGGCGCTTCTGCGGCAATTGCATCCAAGACGGGCCGGATGGTGCCGCGCCAAACATCTGATGTGATCGGGCCGATCTGCTTATAGCGAATGCGTCCTGTCGCATCGACGACAAAAGTCTCCGGCGCGCCGGTAACGCCAAGCTCAATGGCAAGATCGCTATTGCTGTCGAAAATGATCGTCTCATACGGATCACCATGCTCTTGCAACCAATCCAGCGCGTCGCTTTGCTCGTCTCGCCAGTTCACGCCGGCAATGCGCACCGTGTCGTCGCGGGCGAGCTGCATCAGCGTCGGGTGCTCTTGCAGACAGGCCACACACCAGGACCCGAACACGTTGAGCAGCGTGACCTCGCCAATCAAATCCGCTCGCGTCAGCTGCGCTCCAGGATCGCGCAGCTCTGGCAAGTCGAAATTGGGCAATTCGCGGTCAACCATTTCGGTCGGCAAGACGCTCGGATCACGGGTCAGGCCGATGCCGAGAAAGACCACGAGGACGACAAAAGCGCCGGCTGGGATGAAGCGCGACATATTCATGATCTACTCCGCTGGAACCGCTTGCGGGGTGCGCGCTTTGCGGCGGCTCAAAGCGTGGCGACGGTCGGCAACTGACACGAACCCGCCCATCGCCATCATCAGCGCACCGATCCAAATCCAGATCACCATCGGATGATAATAGACGCTGATCACCCATCCGTCTTGCGGGTTGCCGTCGCCTTTTGCCGCGTAGAGGATCCGTGTTGCCCCGATCTCCATTGCGCCTTCGGTCGTATTATTGCGCTCGACCGGATATTGCCGCTGTTCGGGATTTAGCACGCCAATTTGGCGCCCTCCCCGCTCGATCACGATGGTCCCTGTTTCAGAGACGAAGTTCGGACCTTGCGCCTGCGTGACGTTTTCAAGTCTGAACTCATAGCCCGACACCGAAATGCTTTGCCCCAGCTTGAGGCGATCGACATCCTCCTCGGCCCACACGGCCATGCTGACAATGCCAATCGTGCAAACCGCCAAGCCAAGATGTGCCCAAGCAAATCCATGCGTCGTGCCCGGCAAGGCGCTCCAGCGTTTGTAGAGGCTCGATGCGTCGCTCTTCGCCTCGCCAATCCGAAGCTTGCGGCCATATGAGATCAGACACGCGACGATCAGCCAAGCCGCCAGCCCGACGCCCAAGGCCCCGAACACGGTCTTGCCGAACACCGCCGTCGCCAGCGCGGTGAGCCCGCCTGCTGCCGCCATGACCACGATCGGTCGCCGGACGCGCTGCCAGCTGTCTTGACGCCATTTCATAAGCGGCGCGATGCCCATGAAGATGATCAAAACGCTCATAATCGGCGCAAAGGTCCGTTCAAAATAAGGCGGCCCGACAGTGATCTTGTCACCGGTCATGGCATCAATGATCAGCGGATAGAATGTGCCCAGAAAAACCGTCGCGGTCGCGATCACCAGCAGGATATTGTTTAACACCAACCCGGCCTCGCGGCTTTCAAACTCAAAGCTTGCACCATGTGCGATCTTGCCTGAGCGCGCCGCATAAAGCGCCAACGCGCCGCCTGTCGCCAGGATCAGCAAGCCCAGTAAAAACACGCCGCGGTCTGGATCGACGGCGAACGCATGCACGCTGGTCAAGACGCCCGACCGAACGATGAAGGTTCCGACCAGGCTCAGCGAAAACGTCGTGATCGCTAAGAGCAAGGTCCAGCGGATGAACCCGCCGCGCGCTTGAGCGACCAGAGTCGAATGCAAGAGCGCCGTGCCCGCGAGCCAGGGCATGAAGCTGACATTCTCAACCGGGTCCCAGAACCACCAACCGCCCCACCCTAATTCATAATAGGCCCAGACGCTGCCCAGCACGATGCCAATGGTTAAGAAGCTCCAGGCCAATAAAACCCATGGCCGAACCCAACGCGCCCACATCGCATCGACCCGGCCCTCAATCAAAGCCGCCACAGCAAAGGAGAACGCCACCGAAAACCCGACATATCCCAAATACAAGAAGGGTGGATGGATGGCGAGCCCAGGATCTTGTAGAAGCGGGTTCAGCCCCACCCCATTGTCTGGCACCGGCCAACGTCGATCAAACGGATTTGACGTAAAGATCAAAAATGCCAGAAACCCCGTCCCGGTCAGACCCTGAATAGCAATCGCCCGCGCGCGCAAGCCAGACGGCAGCGTCTTGCCAAACCAAACCATCGCCGCCCCGAACAGCGCCATGATCATAATCCAGAGCAGCATAGAGCCTTCATGATTGCCCCAGGTGCCGCTAAACTTGTAAATCATCGGCTTCGATGTGTGCGAGTTATTATGGACCAGATTGACGCTAAAATCAGAGGTCATAAAGGCCTGCGCTAAGAGACCAAAGGCGAGCACACAAAGCGCCGCTTGGGCCATCGCCGCGCGATCCGCGAACAGCATCGCCCGGCGATCGTTTTGATGCGCGCCTTGCAGGCCCATCCAGCCCTGTAGGACGCTGATCAACAGCGCCAATACGAGCATAATCTGTCCAATCTCGGCGAGCATGCAACCTCGTGAACAAAAAGGCGGGCCGTCTTGGTCCGCCTAGGTGCAGTGTATATGTCAGCGCAGACTTAGAAAACCAATGCTTCGTCTGGCCGCAGGAGATTCCCTTATTCGGCGGCGACTTTTTCCGCTTGCTCGGCCAGCACGTGCAGGGGCGGTTCGCAAGCCCAGTCCGCGATCTGCTCGAGATCATAGTGACGACAGGCCTCCATCAGCATCCGCACCTCGGTCCACATGTCACCGTCGACAATCGGCATGAATAGGTCGGCAATATTATCGATGCCAAGATAGGTCCGCACGCCCGCATTTTTCAGCTTCACAAAGGGTCCGATCGAGTTGTGCAAAGGCCCCTGCATCGGCAATTGCTTCATGGATAGCGCCGCGGACGGACAAATCACAATGCCCACATCGGCTTCCTTGCAGAGCGCCACAATCCGGTCTTGCTCGCTCTCATCCTTGGCCGAGACAGAGATTGAGTGAATGCCATAGACCCGGCCTTGCATGCCATGCTCAATCGTCTTTAGGCATAAGAGTTCAGTTTCGTGCTGGAACGGATTATTTTCCTGATCGACATGAACTTCGACCATTTTGCCAAGCTCTTTGGCGGTCTGCAGAACAATGTCCAAATGCTTCTCTTCTTGCGGCCGGTCGCGCGATGGCAGCCCGCCACAGAAATCCGCGAGTTTACACGCTTCCATATATTGCTCGCGCGACTTCTCATCGAGCACGCCCTCGAGAGGCTGAACCCCAATCTCGAAGCGAATTTTGTCTTTAAACCGCTCTTTCACTTCAACCGCCGCATGGATCGGCTTCAGTCCGATAATGCTGTCCGCATCAACCATGGTCCGGCAATATTGAGCGCCTTGATCGACCACGGTTTGAAGCGCGCGTGAGATCCGCTCAACCAGGTCTTCGTGCGTATAGTTCTCTTTCAAGTGGCGATAAAGTTCCCACTTCTTCTCCATATCGGCAAAGCCGAGTGCCAGGTTTTCCGGTGAGATCAGATAGGCCTTATCGAAATGCCCATGATGGTTGGACCAGCCGCCGCGCTGACGCACGAGTTCGATAAAGCGCGCCCGCAAATCCCAAGGGCGGTCTTCGCTGCGGATTGAGTAAGAGTAGGTCCCTTTTGCTAAATCGGCGAGGACCAATTCGATGGTTTCTTTGGCGACCGAGCGATCTGTATAGAGCGGTATCCCATGCTTGACGGAGAGCGACCGAATGCTCGCGGCGTCTGAAGCCTCATCATAGGTTGTGTCGCCGGTGAGGATGTTCACAACAAAATCGACGCTGCCATTTTGGATCAGCGTCGAAATATTCGGTTCTTCATTGCTGGAAATTTTGCGCGCGGCGATCGAGCCGACGCCATTCTCGGCCAAAAAACGGTGCGTGCCTGGCGTGGCATAAAGGCCGACCCCAATCTCAGCCATCTTTTGACACGCGTCTAGCAGGAATTCTTTGTCTTCCATCGCGCCCGCGCTGATCAGCAAAGACCGCTTTTGGCCCTTGGCCAGCATTTTCAGATTGAAACCGATCAAGTCGATTTTTGAATGTGTGTCCAGCACAGCCATGGATGATCCTCTCCGAGTTTTTGAGTTCGCCACCACCGCCAAGTGGGCAAACGGCCAGAACATGGTTCGATTCCTAAATCAGTCAAATCCGAACTGATTTATTTCCTGTGCGAAACCCATTCAGGTTGAAGGAGGGAAAACCATTGCAATCACAACAATGCAAGCCTTCGCCGCATCAGGATCGGCCAGATGAAACAAAATGTGATCGCGCCGCTTACCCTGATGTTCGATCCATTGCGGCGCGGCGGCGACCCGCGCCAGTGCAAACGCAAAGATAAGAAACGACATCGTCTCGCGAACGGCCCGGCCAAATTCGATCCGAAATGATCCGTCCATGCCGGACCCAAGCGCTCGCGTAAAAAGGGACTCGAATCGGCGCGATTCTCAGCGTGAGAGAATCCGTTCCCGAGCCGTGCCTGGCCGATGCCCTTTCGACGCAAAATCGTGGCCGTGGAGGAGCATAATTTTCTTGTTTAATCACTGGAGGTTAAGTTGATATCTGAACAAATTCATTCATGAGTGGTTCAAGCTTTTAAAGTATGACAAGGATGAAATGCGTTGCACCCTCGCATTTTTGCCGCAGTCAAGTTTATAATAATCATCATGAGTGAAGTATCAGACCCCCCACACATGCAACCTTCTGAAGCCATTACCCGCCTCGAAGCGGCGCAAAAAGTCTCCGGGCATTTAGCCTGGGGCGGATTGGTCCTCGCCTTCTTATGGTGGGTCGCCGCGATTATCGGCGTCATCGCCTTGGTTGGCACAGAGGCACTCGGACAACAATCAGCCGCCTTGATCGTGGCTGGATTGATTGGCATCATTTTGCCAGGTCTGATGTTGGTCTTGGCGGGTATGTTGGCGCGCGAACAAGCGCGTTCGACCGCAGCAAACGCCGTCGTCCTCGAAGCCGCAGCGCGTTTGCTCCTACCGGCTGAGACGATGGCGAAGGACGCAAATACCTTTGCTGACGAAATGTCCAGAGCAAGTGCAGAGGTTGATCGCTCGATGGGACACGCCCTGTCGGCGATGAAAGCGATGGGCGCCGAAATCGGCGACGAGCGTCAACGCCTTGAATCCGTTACGTATGCCAGCGCGGACAATGCCCGCGATCTGGCCGAACGCCTCGGCAATGAGCGCAATGGCTTGGAACAGTTGGCAAAGGATCTGCGTGAGCAAACCGATTTGCTAAATGAAGCGATCCCAGAGCAAGCCGAGTTGATGGTCGCTTCGGCAAAGGCTGCGGCAAGCGAAGTCGCAGCCGCTGAAGACGCGCTTCAAGGGCGCCTGTCCAGCTTGGATCAAACAGGCAAAGGTCTGGCCCAAAAAATTGCCGCCATGGATACGCTCGCGGCTGAAGCGGGCGAGCGAAATGAGACATTACTCTTCGCGATCGCCCGGATGGAAGAGAAGCTGGAGCAATCGCGCAAAACGGTTGAAACAGCTGCCCGTGCAGGCGAATTGGCCGCGGCAGCAGCTGGCACGACAGGCGACCGCTTAATGGAGTCCGTCAAAGTAGCGCTGGATGGCGCGAGAGATGCCAGCACCCAAATTCAGAAACAGACTTTCGAAGCCTCAGAAACGGCAGCGCGCGCGCTCGCCGATTTGAAAGATGCAGGCCAACAGGCTGCAGCGGCTGTGCGCGCTGCAGGCATGGCGGCGCGTGCCGAAATGGATATTTCAGAGCGCCGCGCCAGCAATGCCAGCCAAGCCCTGTTTGAGAAGACTCAAGACATGGAAGCGCGGGTCACCGGGGGACCTCAAATGGCCGCCGCACCCGAACCAAAGGCCCCGCCTGAAAAGCCAATGGCCAAACCGGTTGCTGAATCCATGCCAAGCCCGCCGCCGGTGGTGCAATCGCCCTCACGCGCAGTCGAAGAAGACCTGTTTGAAGCCAGCGCAGATCGCATGGCAAGCGCCATGCTCGAAGATGATGATGCGGCGTCGGAACAGCCAAATGCCAATGGCGATAGCAGCGCGCTATTTGGCTCAGACGGCAGCGATATGTTTGGCGATGATGAGTTCTCGCTCAATGGCAGCTCGAAAGGGACGAAACGCTTGGGCCTGCGCGCGGGCGAGTCTTTGAGCGACATTATCGCTGATATGGAACGCGATGAGCGCTCGACCCTATCGCGCGAAGAGACCGCCGAGACTTTGCTCAACCAGCTGCAAGAATCTGGCATTACGCTGACCGATATTTTCCGTCCGAAAGACAAGAAAAAGATCGCTGCGGCGGCTCGCAAAGGCGACAAGCAACGCCGCACGGCCACTGCGCAACAAGCCGGGCGTCAAGTCGAGCGCGTGCGCCAACGTCTGCGCGGCAACTTGGAAATGATGACCCTCGCCCGGGATTTCTTAGCGCTGGAATCTTCGGATGCGCTGAATGCGCTGGAGAATACGCACGCCTCAAATAAAAACGCGAGCGCGCGTTTGGCGACGTATCTATTATTGGATGCAGCGGTGACTTAAAGCCCGCTTAGGCGCGCAAAGCTTTTTGGCGGTGTTGGTCGCAATAGGGCGAGCCTTCGTCGCTGGTTTTCCCACAAAAATGAAAGCCCGGCTGGCCCGGCTCTCCGATCGGCCACTTACAATGGGCCTCTCTTAGGGCGTAAACGGCCTTGCTTCCGGTGACTTTACGCGTACTCAACATTTGCTTGGTTCGATTGGTTTTAGTCATGCCCCAATTATAGGGCCTGACGCGTCGAATTTCAAATTTCGAGGGCAGGTCCGGATGAGGCCTTAATCGCCAATCCACTTAAAGTCGGGATCATCCCACCAAGGGAAAAAGCTGGGCATGCCA
>JBCBYJ010000081.1:0-7778 GCA_039815905.1 Pseudomonadota bacterium
TAGGCACTCAAAATCACCTTCAAGTTTTGGTAAATCATCCATCAATTACGTGAGGCGGTCAACAGTGCTCTGGCATTTTGAAATGCATAGCTTTTCCAGCATGAACCCCGCGCTACGGGTCGTAAACCAGTAATTTGGATGTGTCGATTTTAGAAATATTGGCTTTAGTCTTTGGCTGCATTCGTTGGTCAACGCAGTGCTTCATTAATGTGTTTTGTTTGACGCGGGTCGTTCAGCCCATTTCAAAGAATGTTCTCAAACGCTGAAAAGGCATGGTAGAGCATACTCGCAGGAATTCCGAAACTTTGAGCCAGCTTTGAGCATTCGACCTCATCGACCCACCCTCCTCTGGGGCCAGCGTTTAAATATGTAGTAAAAACGTTAGCGATCATAGACGTCAGGAACGACTCGTATCTGAAAGATCGCTCGTATGTCACCGTCCGAAACCGCTCCAGCTGATGCCATAAGCGGCTATTGCTATCCACGACATGCCCATCCGCGCGCACCGCATTGTAAGCAAACCCGGTCTCCGGATTGATCCCGCTTTCGTCAGCGCGCTTGATGAGGCGGCGGCGCCAGCTGGCGGAGTCGTGGCCGGTGATTTGCTCATATTGGAAAAGCAAAGTCGCCCACTCATAATGGTGGCCGGGTTCCCAGTTTACCTGGTCTTCTGGGGTCTCCAACGACCAATCATTGGCAAAAAACTCCGCCATCACGTCATTCGCCGGATTGAAAAACTTGGTCTCAAACAGGCGCACGACTTCTGCGGCGCGCTCAAGCGCCTTCTGACACCCCGTCGCCTCATGATAAGCCATCATCGCTTCGAGCAAGTGCATATGCGGGTTGGCGCGGCGTGGGAGGACGGCTGGTTTGGCTTCAAACCAACCGCCATGCGCGTGGTCTTTGAGCTCTGAATCGATGAAGGCGATCGCGTCATCGGCAATCTTCAAAGCGGTTTCGTTGCCGGTGATCTGATAGGCCGTGGCGCCGGCTAAGATCATAAAAGCATGATCGTACAAATCGCGCTTTTCATCGATCGGCGTGCCATTTGGCTCGATCGTGTGGACCCAGCCGCCCTCCGGATGGCGCAGTTTCGTGTCGATATAGTCTATACCCTTATCGACCAAGGCCCGCGCTTTGTCGGCGCCGGGCCAGCCCATTTCGATGGCTTTGGCGAAGCTGAAGACTTGGCGGGCTTGCACACGAACACGGCGATTGGCGGCGCGGTCGGGCTCGCCTTCCATAGAGAGTTGTTCGACGAAGCCACCGAGATCTGGGTCCCAAGCTTTTTCTGACCAGACCTCAAACGTGGTCCAGAGCCAGTCGCGGGCTTGATCGATGAGGTCTTGCGACAGGCCAAGCGTGTGGCGGTTTTGCTGCACCTCTTTGCCGAGCGCTTTGACGGCATTGGCGTCATCAATTGGCGTGATCATCACATCATCGCCGGTGGCGACAATGGCGAGATTGCTGACGCCGCTGACCGAAATGACCGGGCCATCCGAACGCACATAAAGGCCTGAACTGTCGCGAATAACGGCGCGGCCCGTGACAGCATTGCCTTGCGGATCATCGGCGAGAAGCTCGTGCAAAGCCGGATAGCCGCCAACATCGCTCCAATCCATATCAACCGGGACGGTTTCGACATTTTTGGCGTGTTCCATGACGGCAAAGTCGATGGAGATGCTTGGCGTTTGCTCGAACGCATCCGCATCAAGGAGAATGGTTTCGCGCGCGCCGTCGCCCATGGCGGCCTCGGTGCCAGCGAGCACGTCTGGCGCATGCGCCTTTAGCGCTTCCAACATGCTGCTCGCTTTGAACAGAAAGATCCCGGCATTCCAAAAATATGTACCGGCTTTGAGATAGGCTTCGGCGTCGGCTAAGGGCGGTTTTTCGACAAATTGCTCGACCGCGATGGCTGTGTCGGGGGCCGCTTGTCCGGCCGCTTTGATATAGCCATAGCCGGTGGCCGCGTAAGTCGGCTTGATCCCGAACGTCACAATGGCGCCGCGCGCCGCGGCGTTGGCGGCGGTGACGATGGCGCGATGGAAGGCAGGCACGTTTCGAATGCTGTGATCTGCGGATAGGATCAGGATAAGGTCATCCGGCTGATACGCGAGACAGGCGGCGGCGACGGCGGGGGCGGAATTGCGCCCAAACGGTTCCAGAATTTGCCGGGCATTGGGTAGATTGTCCGCTAAGAGGGCTTGGTGCTTCGCCGAGCCGACAACCAGCGGCGCGCCAAAGGACACGGCGTCTTCATGCGAGCTTGCAAACCGATCAGCGGTTTCCGTGATCATGCTTTTGTCTGAGGTCAACGCCAAAAACTGCTTTGGCGTCGCCGGTGTCGAAAGCGGCCAGAGCCGCGTGCCCGCACCGCCGCACAAGATGACGGGATGAACGATTTGGCCCATATGATTTCCCCACTTAGGTCCCAAGAGTCTACTGGTAATGACGCGTGTTCATGAATGCAGATTTCGTGCCTGCGGACGCGCCCAACTAAACCACGCCTATCGCAAGGCAGTCATGCACATGCAAGAGGCCAACAGGTTGATGATCCACATTGACGATGAACAGGGCTGTGATTTTGAACTCGCTCAGCATGGAGAGCGCTTCTGCGGCGAGCCCATCTTCTTGAATTGTGCGCGGGTTGGCTGTCATCAGGTCGGCTGCTGTGAGCGTTGCAGCGTCACCAGAAAGCGCCCGGCGAATGTCGCCATCTGTGATGATCCCAGTCAGGCGTCCGTCCTCAATCACACCGCAACAGCCGAACCCGCCTTTGGTAATCTCTTTCACCACCTCGGAGAACTTGGTTTGGGGTATGCAGAGCGGCATTTTTTTGTGGTGCATCAGATCGGTGACGCGCTTCAGCGCCGCGCCAAGTTTTCCGCCTGGATGATAGGTGTGAAAATCCCGCTCGCTAAAGCCTTTCTGGCGCAATAGGGCGACCGCGATGGCGTCGCCAAGGGCGAGCATTTGGGTGGTCGACGTCGTTGGTGCTTTGGTGATTCCGCAAGCTTCGGCTGATTTGGGCACGAGCAGACAAATGTTCGATCCTTCGCCGAGCGAGGATCCAGCCCCCGACGTCATCCCGATCAATGGGATGTCGAACCGGCCGCAATAGCCGATAATATCTCCAAGCTCGGGCGTCTCGCCTGAATTCGACAGCGCAATGACAACATCATCATCGGCGATCATGCCCAAATCGCCATGGCTGGCTTCGCCCGGATGGACGTACAGAGCTGGCGTGCCGGTCGAGGCCAAAGTGGCGGCGATCTTTCGGGCAATATGCCCGGACTTTCCCATGCCGGTGACAATGGTCCGGCCGCGCGCGGCGAGAATCGTCTCTACGGTTTGTGAAAATGCCTTTGAGAGCTCTGAACCGTCCTTTGACAGGGCGTGTTCAAGCGCTTCAATCCCGGTCTTCTCGGTGTTTAAAACTTCGACCGCTATCTGTCTTGAGGACGGCATTCAATGCTTCCTTGATTCTCGCCTTGATGGTCGAGCGCCCTTTAGCAATAACGTGTCCAATGGGAGCGGAACCAATCAGCGAACTGTTCGAGGCCCTCCCTTAAGCCAATTTTTGGGTCATAATCCAGCTCTGAACGCGCCCGATCGATATTGGCCCATGTCTTAGGCAGGTCGCCGCGCTGCATTGGCTCAAAGATTTTTTCTGCTTCAGTGCCGATTACGGCTTCAGTGAAGCCGATCAAATCCATCAATGGCTCGGGATTGTCATTGCCGAGATTATAGATCCGATGAGGCGTTTCCGGAACGAAACGGCGCGCCGGCCGCTCAAGTGCGGATAGAATGCCAACAACAATGTCATCAATGAACGTGAAATCCCGGCTCATTTTGCCGTGATTGAAGACCCGGATCGGTTCGCCTTTCAAGATTTTCTCAGCGAAGATCCAATAGGCCATGTCCGGACGCCCCCAGGGGCCATAGACTGTAAAAAAGCGCAGACCTGTTAGCGAAAGGCCATGCAGGCGCGCATAGGATTGTGACATCAACTCATTCGATTTCTTGGTCGCGCCATAAAATGAGACCGGATCATCGGTGAGGTCGGTTTCCGCGAACGGGATCTTCGAATTACCGCCATAGATCGAAGATGAGGAGGCATAGACCATGTTCTCAACTTCCAGCATCCGCGCCAGTTCGAGCATGGTGAAATGGCCGTTCAAATTGGCATCAACATAAGCGGCGGGATTTTCGATCGAGTATCGAACGCCAGCTTGGGCGGCGAGATGCAGGATTTTGGTCGGCTTGCGCCCGGATAGCGCCGCTTTGATGGCATCGAGCGATGACACATCCGCTTGCTGAAATGAGAAGCCAGGTTTGGCTTTGAGGATCTCGAGGCGATCTTGTTTCAATCTTGGCGAATAATAGTCATTGAGACTGTCAATTCCGATGACCTCATAGCCGGATGCCAGTAAGGCCCGCGCAGCATGCGCGCCAATAAACCCTGCGGCTCCTGTCACTAGAATGGTCATTAATTCCCTCAAGCTTTCGCCAAAGCAGGTCAATCCATGCAAATTTAGGTCAGCTTTGTTGAGATGCGAATAACGCTGCTGCAAAGGAATGAATAGAGCGATGATCCGCGTTAAGTTCGTGCATCTGCGGAGCTCAGACGATCCGCGTCGCCTGTGGGCGGCGCTTGGAAAGTGTGTTCGGATTGACTAGGAGCAAGTCGAACCTTTGAGCGTGATCGATTGGACGGCTTTTTTCGTATGAAAACCCTCATCATTATCCCATCTCGCTATGCTTCGACGCGGTTTCCGCAAAAGCCACTGCATCTCATCGCTGGTCAGTCACTCTTGTCGCGCGTCGCTGCGATTGCTGAGATTTGCGCGCGGGAAAACGCCGATGTTGAGTATGCGATTGCGACCGATCATGCGGTGATCGAAGCCCATGCCAAAGCGCTCGGTGCGCCTGTGGTGATGACCGATCCCGGTTTGCCATCGGGCACAGACCGCGCGCTGGCGGCGGCCGACCAAATCGCGCCTGAGGCTGAGTTTATCGTCAACTTACAAGGCGATGCGCCGTTTACGCCGCCCGCTTATGTGTCAGCGCTGATCGAAGCCGGTCGATCCTCGCCGCTCGACGCGGTGACGCCGATTGTGCAAATGTCTTGGGAGGCTTTGGACGAGGTGCGAGAAAAGAAAAAAGTCACGCCGTTTTCTGGCACGTCTTGCATCGTCAATGCGCAGGATGAGGCCTTGTGGTTTTCGAAAATGATCCTGCCAGCGATCCGCAAAGAAGATCAGCTGCGACTGACCAAGCCGCGCTCACCGGTTTGGCGACATATTGGACTCTATGGCTACAAGCGTGCCGCTTTGGAACGCTTTGTCAGTCTCCCAGAGGGTCATTATGAGCGCTTGGAAGGGCTCGAGCAGCTGCGCTTTTTAGAGAATGGCATGCGCATTCAGGCGGTGAAAGTCGCCGCCTCCGAAAGCGCCATGTGGGGCATCGATACACCGCAAGATGCCGCCCATGCCGAAAAGCTGATCGCCGAACATGGCGAGCCTCTGGCTGAGTATTTTTCATGACCGATCTCTATATCGTCCGGCATGGCAATACGTTCGACACTGGCGATATCATCACGCGAGTCGGGGCGCGCACAGATTTAGCGCTGTCAATCTCCGGCTGCGCCCAAGCCGAAGCGCTGGCCGCGCATTTTTCTCACATTGTGCCAAAAGGCTTCTCGCGAGCCTATTGCAGTCCGCTCCTTCGAACGCGCCAGACGGCCGAAATTATCCTTGAAAAAAGCGCTGCGGCACCTGCATTAGAAACGCTCGAATTCCTGCGTGAGGTGGATTACGGGCCAGACGAAAACAAGCCCGAAGCAGCGGTGATCGCCCGCCTGGGCGAGGCGGCTTTACGCGCCTGGGAAACCGATGCCGTACCGCCCCCGGGTTGGCAGATCAATCCAGACGCACTGCGCACCGCGTGGCGAGACTTGTTTCACTTTGTGTCCGCCAGTTCAGAGCGCTTGCCAGTCCTCATCGTGACGTCAAATGGTATTGCGCGCTTTTTGCTGAGCGAGATCACAGCGTTTAAAACGCGTCCTGACTCGATCAAGCTCAAGACGGGCGCTTATGGGATTGTGCGGGCTTTGCCAGGTTCGACGATGCTGACGGCTTGGAATGTTCGGCCTTAATTGACAATTTCGTGGATCGCTTTGAGCTCTTTCAGCAGCGGCTCGGCGGTTTCCAAAGCCAAGCAACTCGGTCCGTCGCACAGCGCTTTGTCTGGATCGGTATGAAATTCCAGGAAGACCCCGTCCGCACCGGCAGCAATCGCGGATTTCGCAATCGTGCTAACGCCCTCGCGTCGCCCACCGGTTGAGGCGCCGGCCGTGCGCGGATCAGCGCCGGGGAGCTGCACAGCATGGGTGGCATCAATCGTCACGGGACAGCCGAGCGCTTGCATCTGTTGGATGCCCAGCATGTCGACGACGAGATTATTATAGCCGAAACTGGTGCCGCGCTCGCACAGGATCAGGCGATCCCCCTGCAGCACTTCGCCGATCTTTGAGACAATGTTCTTGGTATCCCATGGGGCCATGAATTGGGTTTTCTTGGCGTGCACCACGCTGCCATATTTGTCGGCAGCTTTCGCGGTTGCAATGACTAGGTCGGTTTGGCGGACCAAAAATGCCGGCAGCTGGACCAGGTCCGCGACTTGCGCAACCGCATCGGCCTGGCCGGGCTCGTGCAAATCGGTGCAGATCCCAACCCCAAGCTCTTGCTTGATTTCAGCCAACATGGGCACACCTTTGTCGAAGCCTGGGCCGCGATACGAACGGATCGAGGACCGATTGGCTTTGTCAAAGCTGGCTTTGAAAATGTATGGCAAGCCGAGGCGCTCGCAGACCGCCTTTAACTCGCGCCCGACTGTGATCGCCAGATCAATGTTCTCAAGCACATTGAGGCCAGCAATCACCGCGAGCGGCGCGCCGGTTCCAATTTTCCAATTCTGGGCATCCAGGGACACAAGGCTCATGAGATGATCCTGTTTATAGTCGAATTTGACCTGCTCATAATCGCTCTCAAGGACCTTGAACAGGGAACCGGCACAGCGAACTCGCTGGGACTCCTTGCGACGAATCGCGGAACGCGACTGTACAAGCGATCTATCCGTGCTATAGCCCTCTCAAAGTTCATATAAAGGATCGTTGATATGTCTCAGGACTACGCCGTCGCAGACATTAGCCAGGCCGAATTCGGTCGGATGGAAATCGAGATTGCTGAAACCGAAATGCCAGGCCTGATGGCCGCGCGGGCAGAGTATGGTTCGTCTCAACCGCTAAAGGGCGCGCGCATTGCCGGCTCTTTACACATGACCATCCAAACAGCTGTTTTGATTCAAACCCTTGAAGCTTTGGGCGCCGAAGTTCGCTGGGCAAGCTGCAATATTTACTCAACGCAGGACCATGCCGCGGCGGCGATTGCCGATGCAGGCACGCCGGTCTTTGCCCATAAGGGCGAGACTTTGGACGAGTATTGGCAATTCGCGGATCGCATTTTTGAGTGGCCGAATGGCGAGACCGTCAATCTGATTTTGGATGATGGCGGCGACGCGACCATGTATCTGATCTTGGGCGAAAAAGCCGAAGCCGACCCTTCTGTGCTTGATAATCCGGGCTCAGAAGAAGAAGAGGCACTGTTCCGCCAAATCCGCAAGCGGATGAGCGAAACCCCAGGGTGGTTCACGAAAATCAAGTCTGGCATTCGCGGGGTCTCAGAAGAGACAACCACCGGTGTGAACCGTTTGTATCA
>JBCBYJ010000082.1:0-7714 GCA_039815905.1 Pseudomonadota bacterium
TCGAGAATGCGGCCAATCTCGCTATATAAAACGCGAATGAAACTGCCGCGGCGCGGAACGTCGACGCCGACCAGTTTCTCGATCGCCAAGCACCAGGCATGCTCTTGATTCATCGGCGCCGAATAGTGCAACCGATCAAAGTAAGGCAGGCCCTGAAGATAGGTCTTGTATTCAAGCAGCTTTTCGGTGCCGCGATGCAGCAATCCAATATGACAATCGATCCGATCGACGAGCTCGCCGTCCAAATCCATGACCATGCGGAGCACGCCGTGCGCGGCCGGATGCTGCGGCCCAAAGTTCAGCGTGAAGGTGCGGTCTTCGCCGGGGACGGGCTTGATATCATCGGCCATTATGCGCCCTCCCCTTCGGTGGTCGCTTTTTCGTCGCCTGGGATGTCAGATGTCATCCCTTCCCACGGCGAGAGGAAATCAAAGTTGCGATATTCCTGAGTCAGCTGCACCGGCTCATGTACGATCCGCTTCTCGAGATCATCATAGCGCACTTCGGTGAAGCCCGTCAGCGGGAAGTCTTTGCGCAGTGGATACCCCTCAAAGCCATAATCGGTGAGGATGCGGCGCATGTCCGGATGACCGGAAAAGACAATGCCATACATATCAAAAGCTTCGCGCTCAAACCAATCGACGCCGCGATGTAGCTCAACAATGCTCGGCACCGGCGTGTCCTCATCGGTCGAAATCTTTACGCGAATGCGCTGATTGTGACGCATGGAGAGCAAGTGATAAACCACTTCAAACCGCTGGCTGCGCTCTGGATAATCGACCCCGCAGACATCCATGACGGCTTCAAACATGCACAATTGATCGCGCTTTAAAAAGTCGATGAGCGAGACAATCTGATCGCGCTCGGCATAGACGTTCAGCTCGCCAACCAGGACTTCAAACTTGCGCACCGCATCGGGCATCTGGCTCGCAATATGCTCGCCAAGCTCGCTCAGGGCTTCGATTTGTTCAGACATCTCTTCCGCCCCCTAGCGATCAATCGAGCCTTCACGGCGGATTTTCTTCTGAAGTTGCAATAGGCCATAGACCAGCGCCTCAGCCGTGGGCGGGCAGCCGGGAATATAGATATCGACCGGCACGATCCGATCACAGCCGCGCACGACGCTATAACTATAATGATAATAGCCGCCGCCATTGGCGCAGGAGCCCATTGAAATCACGTAACGCGGCTCTGGCATTTGATCATAAACTTTGCGCAGCGCCGGCGCCATTTTATTGGTCAGCGTGCCCGCCACAATCATCACGTCTGATTGGCGCGGCGACCCGCGCGGCGCCATGCCAAAGCGTTCCAAATCATAACGCGGATTGCCAGCCTGCATCATCTCAATCGCGCAGCAGGCGAGACCAAACGTCATCCACATGAGCGAGCCGGTCCGCGCCCAGGCGATCAGGTCATCGGCTTTGGCGGTGAAAAAGCCTTTATCGGCAAGCTCATCGGACAGTCCGGCATAAAACGGATCGTCCTGACGCACATCAGCGCCGCCTTCAATGCCAGCACGACCAGAGCTTAGAGCATAAGGTTTGAACCCCTCAGTCATGACCCGCGCTCCTAATGCCACTCGAGGGCGCCGCGGCGCCACTCATAAATAAAGCCAATTGTCAGCACGCCGAGGAAAATCACCATCGACCAGAACCCGAACACGCCAATCGCACCGAGGCTCACCGCCCAGGGAAACAAGAAGGCGACTTCTAGATCGAAAATGATGAACAGGATCGCGACCAGATAGAAGCGCACATCAAACTTCATGCGCGCATCATCAAACGCGTTAAACCCGCACTCATAGGCCGAATTTTTCTCCGGATCCGGATGGCTTGGCGCCAGGATCGCATTGCCGACAATGAACAAAAGCGACATTGCCAAACCGATACCAAGAAACAGGATGACCGGCATATAATCGAGCGCCAATCGTTCTACGTCAGACATTATGCGCGCCTTCCTTAACCATTCGCCAGAGATATCATTGCGCCCCGATAAGACGCTTTCCGGCCCAGTGCAATACAAACTCAGCGGTTTATCCTAGCCTTTTTCAGCGGCTTTTCGCCCCTTGGAGTCTGCGACTAGGCGTCACGTCATTGCGAACCACTCGCAACACCATAATGGCGTGCGAAAAAGCCCCTATAATCGCGGCATTTTAGGTCCAGATTTACGCCTGGAAGGCCTGGGTCAGCGCGGCGCAAATGCCAGCTGGCTGGCGCGCTCAGTCGCGCGCAAGGGCCTGGCCAAGATCAACAGACCAAACACGCTGATCGAGACCCAGAACGGCATTTGCAGAACAAAATCCATCGGCAAGAACCGGCGCAGCGCGAGGACCAACCAAAACCCGGCAAAAATCAGCGGCGCATAGACGCGGATCTGGCTGGGCCGGAACGCCAACCAAAGCGCCGCTGGGGCGAGCGCCGCCATCTCATACGCATAAGCATAAGGCGTCACCAAGATCGCCCCTGAACATAGCAACGCCGCCAGATAGAGGCTCTGCGTTTCATCCGCCGCGTGCCGCCACCAGGCCCAACTGACCAGGCTAAAGACCGCCGCCGCCGAGGCATATTGCAAGCTCAGTGCGACCTCACCCGGCACGCCCCAATGGCGCAATTGGCCAAATACGGTGGTCATATTCATAGGCGGCGTGTGTAACCCGCTGCCGACCACATCGGCCTGCAAGCGCGACACCGCCGCAAAAAACGCCATCAAGCTTTCCGGCCCAAATACCAGCAGCGAGACAGCGTGCAGCGCGATGCCGACCAAAGCCGCCACTGCAAACGCGCGCCATGCCCCGGCCAGAATGAAGGCGACGGGGATCAGCAAGCCCAATTGCGGCTTCACCGTCAGCAGCCCCGCCGCCAGCCCGGCGAGCCACCACTGCGTTTTCGGCTTATACGCCGCCAGCATAAGCAGCGCCGCGGTCAACAAACTGATTTGTCCATTTATAATCACGCCAACACAGAACGGCGCCGCCACGATCAACGCCAGAGCACGATATATTACAGCCCGGTCCGGCGCTACCGCTTCCGTCAGGCGCTTCACGGCAAAGGCATAGACCCCTGCCGTCATCGCCATCCACAGCCAATAACTCAATTTATACGGCAACAAAGCCAGCGGCGCGATGATCACAAACATGACCGGCGGATATTGCCACATCATGCCGAGCTGTTCACTCGGCGCGCGGGTCTGCAGCGCGGCATCAAAGGCGGCAAAATCATACGCCTCTAAGGCGCGCCCCTGCAGCGTCATGTCAGCGGCCGTGTAAAACGCCAAAAAGTCGGCCCCAATCACACCGCGTTCGCCATTCAAAAGTCCAGGCGTCAGAAACGTGACGAGCAAGGTCGTGGCGATGAACAAAAGCGCATAGAGCACCGCCAAGCGCGTCATCAACGCCTGTCGAGACGTCTCTGACAGCCAATCATTGGCGGCAGACATGGATCGCATTAGTCCCATCGCCCAGGACTTTAGCGCCGAGACCTCAAGTCTGGGTTAATTTTAAGGGATTTGGACCTTGAAGCGTGTGGCGTTTAGAGGCCGCTCTTATGACGTGAGAAAAGCAGGGTCCTTGCCCGGGCCATCTCTGTTTTTTGTCTTGAGTCGCCGTATCGAGACTGTCGCTCTGCGAATCAGCGGAAACGTGTGCGGACGTCGGGACGTCTCCCCAACGCCTCGCGGCGATCGCCCCCGATATCGGGGCATACAACGAAACTTTATAAAAGATTGAGACACAGCGACAACCGCGTCGTGTCGACAAGCGAACGCGTTCCCGTCTAAAATTGCCAGGCGCGCGATTGCAACCATCGGCGCCAATCATGGACCAGGCGGATTAAATCGAAAATATGAAACCCAACGAACGCAGTTCATTCACCGCGGCCATTCCGGTTTTTCATCAGCTCAGTCAGGGCCCCTTAGACCTGTGGGTCGATGCGTGTTCTAGCATTTATAGCCTTTCGCCCATGGATGCGCACAAAGCTCACACCGATTACAGCGTCAATGCCTGGCACGTCGATCCCCTCTCGATTTTCGATTGCACCTATGAGGGCATGGCGACCCGCCATGGCAACTGGCATATTGAGGAGTCGGGCGCTCAGATCCATGTTCACAAATATAGCTATGGCCGCGCGTCTGTTGAAACGAGTGGTATACCCGTGGAATGCGAAGCCGGTGCGATTACCCTCTTAGATTATTCGAGACCCTTCTCCGCCCTGCATACGCCAAGCAATTGTCACAGCTTTTTTGTCCCACACAGCGCGATTAATTATCGCCCGAGCGATGCGCACCATTCGCCGGTTTACAGTCCCGATTCAACGATGGGTCGCATGCTTGAACAGGAGATGGATCATCTGCTTGGCGCGTTGAAATCTGGCGCGACGGACATCCATCCGGCGGACATAAGACGGTTTTTAGGATGTGTTGAAGTCGCCGTGTCGCCGCAACAAGCCTCCTCAAGCGCCCGACTCGAGGCGCGCGAGAGCCTGAAGCGATCGATCATGCTGTTCATTGAAAAGAATCTGCTGTTCGAAGATCTGAACGTAAACCTGATCTTACAAAGCTTCGGCGTGTCGAGAGCATCGCTCTACCGCTTGTTTGCGGACGTTGATGGCGTTCGGACTTATATCAGCAGACGACGCCTTTATCATGCGGTGACAGAATTGGCCGACGCCCCGACGCAAAGAGGTAAAGTCCACGAAGTGGCGCAAAAATGGGGCTTTTCGTCAGACCCAAACTTTAACCGGACAGTCAAAAGAGAGTTTGGGGTCACCCCGGGATCGTTGTTCGAAATGCCCGTCCCGCGCTCAAATGAGATTAATGAGATCTCTCCTGTGCACATACTGATGAACAAGCTCGGTCGGCACCCTGACCCGGCGCAGCAGCGACGCGAGCCGGCGCGTTCAGCGCTATAGTTTGGTGCGGATGGAGGGACTTGAACCCCCACGCCTCGCGGCGCTGGTACCTAAAACCAGTGCGTCTACCAATTCCGCCACATCCGCATCAGTACCGAGCGGCATTTAGCGGGCGTTTTGAGCCGCCTCAACCCCTTTACGGGAATTCTTATGCAAAAGGTCATCTTGGCAGCGTGGACATGGGCCCTGCCCTGCCCTATAGACCGCCGTTTCGAACACCAAAACGCCAATAAACGGCGCGGGATATCGCCTCAAAACAGAGACACCCCGACCCGCAATAAGGAATGATCAGCATGGAAAGCGTCGAGACCGTAGAAGGTTTGAGCCGCACATATAAGGTTAGCGTCCCAAAAGCTGACCTGCAAAAGCGGTTTGATGAGCGGATCGAAGAAATCCGCCCGCAAATGAGCCTGAAAGGGTTCCGCCCAGGCAAGGTTCCGGCCTCTCACGTCAAGAAAATGTTCGGCAAGGACATTATGGGCGAAGTCGTGCAGGCGCTGCTCCAAGAGACCAGCCAGAAAGCGATTGAAGACGCCGAAGTTCGCCCCGCGGGTCAGCCGGAAATGAAAATGGAAAGCGACATGGAAAAGGTCCTCTCCGGCGACGAAGACCTGTCCTATGAAATGAATGTCGACGTGATGCCGGACTTTGAGCCGGTCGATGTCAAAACGCTGACCATTATAAAGCCCGTCACCGAGGTCTCTGACGAAGAGATTGACGGCCGTCTGACGCAAATCGCGGATGCCAATCCGCAATTCGACAAGCGCGCCAAAACCGCCAAAGCCCGTGACAAAGACGCAGTCGTGATCGACTTTCTCGGCAAGCTTGATGGCGAGCCGTTTGAAGGCGGGGCCGCCGAAGAACACACTTTGGTGCTCGGCTCAAACTCGTTCATTCCGGGGTTTGAAGAGCAATTGGTCGGCGTTAAAGCGGGCGACGAAAAAGACGTGACCGTCACCTTCCCTGAAAATTACCAGGCCGAAAACTTGGCCGGCAAAGAGGCCGTGTTTGAGATTAAAGTGCACGAAGTGCGCGCGCCCAAAACGCCAGAGATTGACGAAGATTTCGCCACCGGTCTTGGCCTTGAAAGCTTGGACAAACTGAAAGAATTGGTGACCGAGCAGATCAATAATGAATTTGGCGTCGCCTCTCGCGCCAAAGCCAAGCGCAACTTGCTCGACCAATTGGACGACCAGCATGATTTCGACCTGCCGCCGAAAATGGTGGATCAAGAATTCAATCAGATCTGGCAACAGCTGCAGGCTGAAATGGATGCAGGCCGCGGCGATGAAGCCGACAAAGACAAGTCCGAAGACGAGCTGAAAGCCGAATACCGCACAATCGCCGAGCGCCGCGTCCGCCTGGGTCTGGTCCTGGCCGAGATTGGCCGTCTGGCCGAGGTGCAAATCTCTGAACAAGAAGTGCAACAAGCCTTGCTCAACGAAGCGCGCAACTTCCCCGGCCAAGAGCGCCAAGTGATTGAATTCTTCCAAAAAGACCCGAACGCAATGGCGCAACTCCGGGCGCCAATCTATGAAGACAAAGTCGTCGACCACATCCTCGAAACCGCGAAAGTGGACGAAGAAACCGTGTCGAAAGAAGACTTGCTCAAAGACGATGAGGACTAGGCGCGAGACGTCTGTGTCTGCTTAATCCATTTCAAGACACCCGCGCCCAACAGCGCGGGTTTCTTTTTTGGCTTGGCGCCCGGGGTCAAGACCGCGCCCAGCCGAGATCGGTCCTGACATTCGCCAGGACGGCACCGCCCGCGATGACGGCTCTGGATCATTTGCCGGTGACGCGGGAGAGGCCGATCTTGGGTGGGTTTAGGGGGCTGAGCGCGTGAGCCCTTTGGCTCGCGGTTCCGCCGTTTAGGAAATGTCCGTGTCGCTCAGATCCGATAAAGGGTTGCGCGACTTGTCGGCTCAAGGGGGTCACACCCCCCAAGTAAAGGCTGTTTCTTTTTCTGAGAGCGTCCAGAGCCGTTGCATAACCGGCTTGTCATAGGCGTATGGCTCAAGCACGCCTTTTCCGACTGGGCCGCCAAGTTGCATGAACCCCGTCGGGCCATAAAGAGCGCGCTCTTCCAGACCATGCTCGGTCGCGCACATGACTTCAGGGTACGCGCCTTTTTCAGCGGATTGGATCATGGGCGTTTTCGTCATGATCCACCACATCAGGCGCGTTAGCCTTCCTCCGCTGGTCTGAATCAAAGATGTTGCTGAAGCGCCGGGGTGACAAACATAGACCTCAACGCTCTTGTTCGCGGCTTTGACTCGATCCTGCAATTCATATGCGAACATCATCTGCGCAAGCTTGCTCTGGCTATAGACCGCATTGGCGCTGTAATTCTTGTCCCAGTTCATATCGTCGAACTGAATCGTTCGGTTACCTAGTCTATAGCCGAGGCTGGCCACCACAACAATTCGACCGGCAGACCCTTCGATGCGGTCGAACAGCAGGCTCGCCAGCAAAAAATGTCCGTAATGATTGGTCCCGAGCTGGCTCTCGAAGCCATCGACGGTGAACGCTTGCCTTGGAACTTGCGCGATCGCAGCGTTGCAGATGAGGGCGTCGATGCGCGGCGTATTGCTGAGCACCTCGTCTGCGGCAGCACGGACGCTCGAAAGGTCCGCGAGATCCATACGCACAAAGCGAACACGCGCATTGGCGCCGAATTCATCTTTCAGGGCCTCAACGGCGGCGGTCGATTTCTCCGCGCTGCGATTGAGCATCACGACGTTTGCGCCTTTCGTCAGAAGGATACGTGAGGCTTCAAAGCCGGCCCCTGAATTGGCGCCGGTGATGAG
>JBCBYJ010000083.1:0-7707 GCA_039815905.1 Pseudomonadota bacterium
AACACGGTGACCAGAACGGTCAATCGCCATCGGGAATGGGGTGTCGGTGGCTTCGGCCACAGCCTTGGACGCAGTGGCCCAGTCATCCCATGTTGCCCCTTCGCCTGGCAGCTCAACGCCAGCCTGTTCAAACAGGGGCAAAGGCCGGTCTGCGCCAAGCCCTTTGACGGCCCAAAGCGCGTCTCGGCGCTGCAGCCCATAGGCGGCAAAGGCGTCCGCCCCGGCAAGCCGGGTCAACGCCCCGCGTCCAATCCCGGCCCGGCGCCAAAGCGTTTCAATTCCGCCATACCCCGCCCCGCGCGCCGCTGCGATCCAATGGCCATCCTCTTCAGAAAAGCCTTTGATCTGACGAAACCCGAGCCGCACTGCGAGACCGCCATTGGGCAAAGGCTCTAGCACATTATCCCAAAAACTGTTCTCGGCGCAGACCGGCAGGACGATGACGCCATGCTCCTTGGCATCCCGAACGATTTGGGCCGGGGCATAAAACCCCATAGGCTGCGCATTAAGCAACCCGCAGCAAAACACTTCTGGATGGTGGCATTTGATCCACGAGGAGGCATAGACCAGAAGCGCGAAACTCGCTGCATGGCTTTCCGGGAAGCCATAGCTGGAAAAGCCTTCAAGCTGTTTGAAGCAATTCTCTGCGAACGCTTTTTCATACCCGCGTTCCAGACAGCCGGCGATGAAGCGCTCTTTAAAATCCTCGACCGCGCCTTGGCGGCGAAAGCCATTCAAAGCGCGACGCAAAGCATCCGCCTCGGTCGGACTAAAGCCGGCGGCGACAATCGCGATTTGCATGGCCTGCTCTTGAAATAGCGGCACGCCATAGGTGCGCTCAAGCACGTCGCGCAGGGCTTCAGACGGATAGATAATCTCTTCCTCACCGCGGCGGCGGCGCAGATAAGGGTGAACCATATTGCCCTGGATTGGCCCGGGCCGAATGATCGCAACTTCAGCAATCAAGTCCTGATAGGTCCGGGGCCGCATCCGCGGTAGGAAATTCATCTGCGCCCGCGACTCGACTTGGAAGACGCCAATCGTGTCGGCTTCACACAACATGTCATAGACGACCGGATCTTCCTGAGGCAGCGTCGCCAACGTGTAGGCCTCGCCTTTCCACATCTCGAGCAAGTCAAAGCATTTGCGGATACAGGTCAGCATGCCGAGCGCCAGAATGTCGATTTTGAGCATGCCGAGCGCTTCAATATCGTCCTTGTCCCATTCCAGAACGGTGCGGTCGGCCATGGCGGCATTCTCAATCGGGCACAGCTCATCCAGCCGTCCTTTGGTGATGACAAAGCCGCCCACATGCTGCGAGAGATGCCGCGGGAAGCCAATAATCTGCTTGGCTAAGTCGAGCGTTTGGCGCAGGCGTTGGTCTTCCAGATCAAGCCCCGCTGATTTTGCCCGCTCATCACCGAGGTCTGACGAAGAGACGCCCCAGACTTGGCTCGACAAGGCTGAGACGACATCTACAG
This sequence comes from Pseudomonadota bacterium, assembly GCA_039815905.1. GTDB lineage: Bacteria > Pseudomonadota > Alphaproteobacteria > Caulobacterales > Hyphomonadaceae > Henriciella. Next base: position 1,482 of record JBCBYJ010000083.1, read on the forward strand.
ACAGCCCCATGGCCTGCCCGACCTGGCGGATCGCACTGCGCGAGCGATAATGGATCACCGTCGAGCACAGCCCGGCGCGGTGGCGACCATATTTCTGATAAATGTGCTGGATCACTTCTTCGCGCCGCTCATGCTCGAAATCGACATCAATATCCGGCGGTTCATTGCGCGCCTCAGAGATGAAGCGCTCAAACACCATTGTGATCATATCAGGCGAGGCTTCGGTAATGCCGAGCGCATAACAGACGACAGAATTTGCCGCCGAGCCTCGGCCCTGACACAAGATCCCTTGGGAGCGAGCAAACGTCACCACATCATGCACGGTCAGAAAGTAGCGCGCATAATCGAGCTCTGAGATCAGCCGCATTTCTTTCTCGACCATGGCGCGCACATTCAGCGGTACAGCGTCCGGATAGCGGCGGATTACGCCCGCTTCAGTGAGCTTGCGCAGGCGCTCATTCGGCTCCAGCCCATCGCTAATCTCATCGGGATACTCATAACGCAGCTCGTCCAATGAAAACGGACAGGCCTCTGCAATCCGCGCCGTATTGGCCACCGCCTCTGGATAGGCTTGGAATAGGCGGCGCATTTCAAACTCAGACTTGATCCGCCGCTCCGCATTGGGCAGTGCCCGCCGACCCAACTTGTCGATCACCGTCTTCTCTCGAATGCAGGAGAGGACATCGGCGAGCCGCAGCCGCGCAGCCGCATGCATGATGACATTGCCGAGCGCGACCACGTCCAATCCAAGCCGGTCCGCCAGCCGGTGGGTCTTGGCAAAGCGCTTTGGATCTTGACCATCATAATGCGGCACCAGGCCGACAAAGACATGATCATCAAAGGCGGCGCGCAGCGTCTGCAAACTGGCTTCAAAGTCTGGCCCCTGCAGGCCGATTAGGATGCAATTCTCGGCATAAGCGAGAACATCTTGCAGGTTGAGATCACAGGCGCCTTTCACGGTCCGCCGCTTGCCAAGTGTCAGCAGGCGCGAGATCTGCCCAAAGGCTTTGCGGTTGCGCGGATAGACCAAGATCTCCATGCCGTCCTGAAGCTTGAGCCGCGTCGCCACAAGATAGCGAAGGCCGAGCGCTTTGGCCGCGCTATGCCCGCGCACAATGCCTGCAAATGTATTCGTATCCGCAATCGCGAGCCCGCCTAAGCTCAGTTTGCGCGCGCGGGTGACCAGCTCTTCGGCATGTGACGCGCCGGTGAGAAACGTGAAATTGCTGATTGCGAAAAGCTCAACATAAGTCATGCAAACTCTCCCGCGACATACCAGTCCTCACCCGTTTCGCCGGGATAATTGAGCAACCAAAGCCGGCGTCCCTGATCGGTTTGCACCGTCCAATAGTCGCGGGTGCGGGGGTCTTCCTCGCGATACCAGCGCGGGGTGATGCGTTCTGGCCCATGCGCACGATCTGTGGCGAAAGACATGCGCCGCCATTTGAAATTGAGCGGCGGGCGCCCGGGCGTCTCGACCTGGACAAATTCTGGCGGCGTAAACAACCGGATCGGTCGCGGGCGCGGCGCTGGGCGCCAATACGCCGCCGCCCCAGCCGCTTCAACCTGTCCAAATTCCAGCTCTGGGACATGATGGTCGCGCGGCCGGAACACGCGCACATGATCAAAGCCGAGCCGATTGCCCAGCGTTTCGATCAAGATCAGACGCTGATCCGCGCCTTTGCGATCTTCGCCAAAACTGCCCTGTTTCAGCCGGACCGGCTCAATATGATCAGCAGAGAGCCGGAACCAGTCCGCGCCATATTCAATCTCAAGCTTTGACAGCGGATGCGAGAATTGCCGCAAAATCGCCGCCGGGTCCGAACAGGGCCGCGCAAACCCAATGCTCAACGGATGGTCGCCGGTATCAACACAGCGCACAGTTAAGTGAAACCGTCTTGCGCCGCGCTGATCTTGCTCAAGCCGACCACAGATTTGCCCCGCCAAGCGGCGCAGAACAGCTTCCAAATCTTCCAAAAACCCAATCGGTTCTGGCAAAGTCATCCGCGCCGCATAAGTTGGATCAGCGGCTTTCGGGGTCACTGGGTCTGGGGTCAGACCGCTCGCGGTTTGCAAAGCCTGGGTCAGGTGAAGACCAAATCGCCGCGCCAGCTCGCCAGACTTTTGCTGATACAAATGCCCAATCAAAGTAAGCCCTGCCCGAGCCAGGTCGCTGACCATTTTATGCGGCAGACCGAGCGCCGCAATCGGCAGCTCTGCCAGTGCGTCTGCGATCTGGCCTGGCGGGGCAATCGAAATCTCTTGCGGCCCGAAGCGCGCCAGAGCCCGCGCCCCGCCTTTGGTGTCTGCAATACCGATTTGCGCTTGGATCTGGAGATCGCTCAGCCGCGTTAGCGCCGCCTCACCCATCGCCGCTTCTCCGCCAAACAGATGCGCGCAGCCTGCAATATCCAGCAACAGCCCATCCGGCGCATCCAGCGACACACGCGGCGACAGCGCATCGGCCCAGCGCCACAGCGCTCGCAGCAATAAGTCCTCGCGCACTGGATCAGTTGGCTCACTCAACAGGTCCGGACAGATCGCCCGCGCATCGGCCAAAGCTTGCCCCGCCAGTACGCCTGCTTTGAGCGCCGCATCATTGGCATGGCTCAGCCGCCAGGCATTCTTCTCCTCGGCAATGATGGCAAATGGCCCCGCCAGGCGCGTGTCGCCCTGCCGGGTCAAGCGATCAAGGGGGAGTTGCGGGAGCCATATGGAGAGTATCCTTGGCATTCTGCCCTCCCTCATCGAAAGGTCTCTGGGTGACGTGCCAGGTGCCAGCCTCGCCATTTTTGCCTTTGATGCAGGTCCAGTCCCAAGCCGGTTGATCGGCATGGACGGGGCGGCACTCCCAACGGGTTTGCGCCGCCGATGTGCTGACCCCGCCGCGCAAGAGAATGAGGCCGAGCCCGCCGCCCTGCTCTGCGGCCAATTGCAAACGGCGACTCTCTTTCAAAGACAACCGATCTGGCATTTCAAGAATGACGCAAAACCCGCCCTCAGCCCGCAAGGCTTGATCTGCTGCCCACAGCAACTCCCCGCGCGAGACCGCTTCCACCAGGATCAAATCCTCAACTTTGAGATAGGCTTGCAGCCCTGTGGGACAGAGACTGCTCAGGTCCCGGTGTAGGCCGATCCAGAGCGTCCGTTGCCCCGCAGCGATGGCGGCGAACAGATCGGCGCCTGGCCCAGTCACTTCATGGATCCGCCCTTTGCGCAGGGCAATACAGTCCCCGACCGCCAGCACATCCTGCACCAGTGGCAACGCGCCTGCAGCACGCAAGGGGTGAAGATCAACCCGTCCCATGTGTTCACTTTTTGTTCTTTTCTGAGAAGGAGTCAATGGGGATTGAGGGGTGCGGATGGAGTTTGCGATTGTGCAAAACTCGATTGCCGGCGACCCCAGCGCAGGCAAGGGTCGCCGGAGATACGTTGCCCGCCGGACAGCCGGATGCTTTGATCCTTGGATCCCTGCCTACGCAGGTATCTGCGGAAGCAAGCCCCGAGCCTAGTCCAAATATCCCGGCAAGTCTGGTAGCTCTGCCCGATGCTCCGGAACGTGCTGGATGACCAGGCGCCCATTATCCGCTGCGATGCGCGCTTCGATCGCCGCCATGGCCGCTAATGTGTCCGGCTTAGAGAAGTTGAATGCCGGCACGATTTGCTCGGCGCGCGATTGGGTAAAGTGATAGAGATCGCCGCTGAGCCAAATCACGCCCGCCTTGTCCAAGTCCAGCCGCAACACCGAATGCCCTGGCGTATGGCCTGTCGCGGGCACAATGATCACACTGCCATCCCCAAACACGTCATAATCGCCTTCAAATGTGACAATGTTTGCGTCGCGCAGCGGTTCAACCAATTCGGCGAAGACCACGCCGCCTTCAACTCCAGCGCCAAACATGAAATCCACCTCGGCCTCTTGGGTTAGAATGGTCGACTCGGTGAACAGATTGGCATTGCCGACATGATCAAAATGCGAATGCGAAAAAGCAAAATAGTCGACCTCAGCCGGCGGCACACCGAGCTCAATCAATTGGCTTTGCAAGGTCACAGGAACCGTCAATTTACCGCCCGGAATCTCTTGGCCATCCGGCAAGAGGCCAATCGCGTCGGGCAGTCCGGCATCCCACACCAAATCGCCGTTCGGATGGCGGATCAAAAAGCATGTCACAACCATATCCGCGGTTTGGCCCGCATATTCGCCTTCACTGCCAAACGGAGTCTGATCGGCGGTGAGCTCGCCGCAATCAAGCGTGTAGAGTCGCACAGAGGCCGCCGCCGCGTCGGTCTCTGCCGATTGCGCCTCGACCGTTTCGGCCTCGGATTCATGTGTGGCATCAGGCGCCGTCCCAGGCGCGCCGCAAGCCGCCAATATCGCCGCAAACGCAGCGCTTGAAATCGTGTGTTTCATCGTCTCCCTCGGTCTGTGAATAGTCTTATCCACAGACCGTTCTAGGCTCGCCCGCGCCAGAGTCCAGCATAGTCCAGCGCCGCTAATAGCTCTTCGGCAAGCCGAGCACGCGCTCAGCGATGAAGTTTAGGATCATTTCGCGGCTGACCGGTGCGATGCGCGCCAACATGGCTTCGCGCATATAACGCTCGACATGATATTCACGCGCATAGCCCATGCCGCCATGCGTCAGCACCGCCGTCTCGCACGCGTTAAAACCCGCTTCGGTGCCGAGATATTTCGCGGCATTCGATTCGGCCCCGCATTCTTGGCCTTGATCGAACAAAGCTGCGGCTTTGTAAGCGAGCAATTCAGCTGCGCTCAGTTCCGCCCAGGCTTTGGCCAGCGGATGGGCGATGCCTTGATTTTGTCCGATCGGACGCCCGAACACGACGCGTTCATTGGCATAAGTGGTGGCTTTTTCGAGGGCCGCGAAGCCGAGGCCGATACTCTCCACCGCGAACAGGACCCGTTCTGGGTTGAGCCCTTGGATGAGATATTTAAAGCCCGCGCCTTCTTCACCGATCAAATGCTCTTTGGGAACTTCAAGGCCATCGATGAAGAGCGTGTTACATTCGACCGCTTTGCGGCCCATTTTCGGAATCGGATTGGCTTCGATCTTTCCGCGATCAAGATCGGTATAGAATAGGGACAAACCCAAATACGGCTTCGCGCATTGATCTTTCGGGGTCGTGCGGGCGATGATCAGGATCTTGTCCGCCCTCTGCGCGCCTGTGGTCCAGATTTTTCGGCCATTGATCATGTAGCCGGAATTGGTCCGTTCTGCTTTGGTTTCGAGCGACGAGGTATCGAGACCGGAATTTGGTTCAGTCACAGCGAAGCACATTTTCTCTTCGCCAGAGATGATCTTGGGTAAGTTTTCTTGCTTCTGTTCAGCATTGCCGAATTTTTCCAAGGGCTTCGGCCCGAAAATATTCAAATGCACCGCTGAGGCCCCTGAATAGCCCGCCCCGGAGCGCGTCACGGTTTGCATCATCAATGCCGCTTCCGTCAGACCGAGACCCGCGCCGCCATACTCTTCGGGAAACGCAATGCCGAGCCAGCCGCCCTCGGCCATGGCGTCACAGAACGCTTCAGGCCAATTGCCGGTCTCGTCTGTATTGGCCCAATATTCATCGTCGAACTGGGCGATTGTGCGGGCGACGCCGTCTTGGATCGCCAATTGATCTTCGGTCAGGGGGCCAATCGTGTGCATGCAGTCTCTCCTATGCGGTCAGACCTAGGCTGCAATGAAATCCGCGTCCACTCTGACCAGGCGTCACACCCGCGCGGGCGACGGTGCAGGACGTTGTGTGTCAGGCAAAAAGGCTGAACAGAGCGGTGCGATCGTGCCGTCCAGGATCATGTCAGCCATCCATTGGGCGGTCAGCGGCGCCAATAGAATTCCATTTCGATAATGCCCGGTTGCGACATAGAGATCTTTTAACAGCGTCTGACCAAGCGCGGGCGCGTGATTTTTAAAGCCCGGCCGAATCCCCGCCCAAGTCTCTAAAACCGGAGCCTCTGCCAGGACCGGGCAAATCTCAATCGCTTCGGCGCGCAGCTGGGCGATCGCACCAGGCTCTGGCGCGGTCAGCGCGCGGCCAGGTTCGCTCGTCGCCCCAATTACGATCCGGTCGGATTTTGGCACGATATATAGGTGCTGAGAGCGGATCGTGCGGCGCGGGCCGGTCTCCAGCGGGGCGACGGAAAGCATTTGGCCGCCAATCGGCTCAAGCGCCGCGAACGCGGGATCAAGCTCGTGTAAGCGGTACT
>JBCBYJ010000084.1:0-7595 GCA_039815905.1 Pseudomonadota bacterium
TTCATGCCAGCTGCGACGCGCTTCATGCCTTCGCGAACGATGGCTTGCGCCAAGACGGTCGCGGTGGTGGTGCCATCACCAGCAACGTCATTTGCTTTGGACGCGACTTCGCGGAGCATTTGAGCGCCCATATTCTCAAACTTGTCTTCAAGCTCGATCTCTTTGGCAACGGTCACACCGTCTTTCGTGGTGCGCGGCGCGCCGAAAGACTTTTCGATAACCACGTTACGGCCTTTCGGGCCGAGCGTTACTTTTACAGCATCTGCAAGCGTGTCGACGCCTTGCAGCATGCGTTCGCGCGCAGATGCGCCGAATTTTACTTGTTTGGCAGCCATTTTAGGTACCTTTCAATTTCCGTGTTGAACTCTTGATAAAGTGAGAGAGGGCTTACGCCTCGATCACACCCATCACGTCGCTTTCTTTCATGATCAGCAGGTCTTCACCGTCGATTTTAACTTCGGTGCCACCCCATTTGCCGAACAGAATTTTGTCGCCAGGCTTAACATCGAGCGGAACCCGCTCATTGTCGTCACCAATTGCGCCGTTTCCGACAGCGAGAACTTCGCCTTCTTGAGGCTTCTCGGTGGCGGTGTCAGGAATGATAATACCACCGGCAGTTTGGGTGGCTTCTTCAACGCGGCGAACCAAAACACGGTCGCCAAGTGGACGGAACTTCATGAGAAATATCCTCTTGTTCGTCAGATTGATTGTTTGTCTCGCTAGCCTGATACGAGCTTTAGCACTCATACCCCTCGTCTGCTAACGATCCAAGGCAAGTAGGTTTCTGAGCCCGCCTCGTCAACAGATGGCAGATGAAATTTCTGAAAAAAATTCGTGCAGATGGGGACCAGATCCGCGCAAATTAGCAGCAGACTAACAGATAAGCTGCTAGTGCATTGAATTTGCTTATTAATTGCTCAGTCATTTCCACTATGCATCTTACAGCGTCAAGCGTTGAAAAGGAGTGTGAGTGTTATGTCTGTGGATCGAGATTTTGTGGCTCAACTTCAGGGGAAAGGGGTCCTAACCACTGAAGTCCTGTATTATCGACCGGACTATCGAAGCTTGCTGCAAAGTTTTGTCTGGCAAACCATGGACGAAGCGCCGCGTTTCCCCCGGCTTGCGCAATTCCTCGATCATTGGCGCAGCGAGATTGATGCGGTTATCCATTCGATCCGAATTGCACATGCCGACTGGATTGGCCCAAGCGAGATTCGTGCGATTGATGGCGAGTTGCGCCTGAACTAGCGGCCAAGCTCCTGGTTCAGAAATGCATTTTCTTGCCGGAGCATTTGCCAATCCTCGACCAAGGGGCTGAGGCTCGCGTCGCGTATCTCTTATTTGTTTTTCGGCTGATAGGCCTCGTTTCTGAGGTTCCAAATCGGCGTTCTTATTGCCATCCATAAGATCAGGATTGTCATCCCTGCAGCTGGTACGATGGCGATTTTGTACGGCCCAAACGCATCGACCATCCAGCCCATAATCGCCGCCCCGAAGGGCGTGCCCGCCATGAAGCCAAGCTGATAAATCGAAAGGACGCGCGCCAATTGATCTTTCGGCGCGGCGTCTTGGACAATCGACCGGCTCATCGCGATAGAGACCCCGCCTGACAAGCCCCAAACGAACACGATCAAGAGGAACGCTTCATGTGGAATTTTCGTCATCATCGGTAAAATCGACAGCGAACCGAGCAGCTGCGCGGTCAAAAGAAGCCGACCTTGCCGTTTGATATTCTTGAATAGAGACAGCGCCACCGAGGACACAAAAGCCCCTAGCCAGAACATGACGAACATATCACGGATCCCATCGCCAGAGAGGCCATAAACGTCTCGATTGATGATTGGCAGGACGACTAAGAATGCGCCAATCACGAAAATGCCGACGCCAAACATCAAGACCGTCATCGCCCATAGTTTGGGGTCGGCGGCGACCACTTTGAAGCCCTCGCCAATGTCTCCGAAGGCGGCGCCGATGCCGGATCGGCCGGTTTTGACTTTCCGGCCCTTGGCCAAGAGAAAGGCGAGCAAGGCCCCGGATGCTAAAACCGAGCCCTGCACCGCCATCAGAAACCAGCTATCGATTGGGCCAACTCCGAAGCCGCCGAGCCAACCCGGCATCTTGGTCATTTTGTCAGCATAGCCTGCGAGAATGAGGCCTAGGATCTGCGCGCCAAATTGTGCCAGCGTTGCAAACGCGATCCCTTGCTGCAGCGTCACGCCGGACCCGACGCGGCCTCTTCGTTCAACCACTTCGTTTAGGATCGAGTCCCGCGCCGGCATCATGAACGCGCCAACTGTACCCAAGGCCAGGCCATAAGCGATCATCAAAGGGTAAGACAGATTGTCCGATGCGAGCGCAAAAGCGAGCCCAAATGCCGGAACAGATGCCAGCAGGTGCAAGACCATTAAGAGCGGTTTGCCCGAGGCACGCTCAGCCACAACTCCGCCGAGCAATAGGAAGATCACCGATGGCCCTGACAGGGCGAGGTTCGCAAACCCAAGTTCGGTGCCGCCCAATCCCAATTTGTTGGTAATCAAATAGGGAAACAAGACCATTTGCAGACCGAAGGCGATGAACCAAGTCGCTTGAACGGATAGGTATGCGGGCAACTCGACTTTCACCCCGCGCCTTGCTTTTCGGGCCATCATGGATTGCGCGGTTTCTAAGAGTGTGGCGCCGGCACTCATGGCCGAGCCCATGCCGCTAAGCGGCGAACGGGCCTCGTCAATGATGTCTGGTTCGTCCAGACCTTTAGCATTATCGGCCGATGGCGGCGCTTCGCTCATAACTCGACTGCCCTTACTCCCAGCTGCTCAACCTGTCCTGGGATTTGCAAACGCGCAACAGGAAATATGCGCGACTGGCGCTTCCACGTCTTGGAGCCTTAACATCACCGTGATAGGCAAAAGTCTGTTCTCGTTAGGAGGGACCATTATGAGAGCCATGCGACAGTTGGGAAGTTGGGGGCTGGCGCTTTTTTTGATCTTCATGTTTTTACAGGCGACAATTCACCCCTTGCCAAATCCACCTGAAGGCTCGGTGAAATTGTTTGATCCGCCCGGCCAAAACATTGTCTTCGCGACTTTGGCAGCAAACACGCAAATCGCTTTGTTTGAACCAACCGGCCGCGTCATTGTGGCAATAGCCGAACTTCTCGCGGCGTTTTTGCTGCTGATTCCGATGACTCGCCGAAAAGGGGCCGTCTTGTCCGTCATGATCCTTGGCGGGGCAGTGGCTCTGCACCTGATGCCGGACTATTTGGGGCGCGAAGTGCCATTATCTCTCACAGGCGGGGGTGAAACGGATGGGGGGCAATTGTTTGCGCTGGCGATTGCGATGTTGACCGCGAGCATTTTGCTTTTTGTCGTCCACCCGGCGAAAAAGTAAACATTCTCTCATTAGATTGTTAACTCATTTCTGGTCAGAGTCGGCCTGAGCAATTCGGTTCAAGACGCATGAGCGATCCAATCCAAATGGACGATTTCCTTACGGCTGGAGGGCAAGCGCGGCGCACGCTATTGCGCCGTTTGATAGATTTTATTGCCCTGCCGGCGTCGCAAGTCGCACCGCAAGATCGCTCGATGGGCGGTGATATATTGCTGGATATGCTGCTCCACGCGACCGATACGGACCGCTTGCATTGCGCCAAGCGCATCGCACCATTGAAAGATGCGCCACGACGTTTGCTGCGCTATTTGGCGCAATGCAATATCGATATTGCGCGCCCGCTTCTATTAGAAAGCGAGTCTTTTGATAGCTCGGACTTATTGGAAATCATTGATCAAGTTTCGATCGAGCACCGCATCCTCATTGCCAAGCGCAAAATCGTTCCAACCGGCGTATCAGATCAATTGGCGCGGCGCGGCGAGATTAGCGCTCTTAAAGCGTTGATCCAAAACAAAGGCGCGAAACTGTCTGAAACGGCAATGGATATTCTGGTTGAGCGATCTCGCAAGGAAAACGTGCTGCCAAACCTGCTGGTCACGCGGCAAGAATTGAAGCCTGCGCAGGCGATGGCGATGTTCTGGTGGTCTGATCGCGATACACGGCGGATCATTCTGCAACGCCACGCGGCGGATCGATCCGAGATGATCTCGATGTGCGCCGATGTATTTGCGATTGCGGCCGCAGAGGGCTGGGCCGATCCGGTTGCGCGCAAAACGCTCAATCTGATCGAGCGCCGGCAGCGCAACCGATTAGCGATTGAACGCAGCGAGTTTGAAAGCTTGGAGGCGGCCACTGAAACCGCTGCCGCAATCGGGATGAACCCGGAATTGGCCCAAGAGATCGGCTATCTTGCCGGTATCAAGCCCGTCACCAGTGCTAAAATTCTCTCCGATCAAGGCGGCGAGGGGATCGCCGTGATGTGCAAAGCCACGGGCCTCAAGAAGCCCGCTCTGGCGAACCTATGGATTTCTCTGAGGCGTCCGCTGGAGAACGAGGACGGCTCGCCACACGAGCTTTATGAGCATCTGCTGGAAACCTATGATTTGCTGAGCGTCGCCAAGGCCCAAACGACATTGCGCTATTGGAATTGGTCTTTGTCCTCATCCTATTCGCCAGCGCTCGCCGACCAGGGCGGATTCGTACAGGGGTCGGCAAATGATGACTCGGCATTTTCGACCGCGCGGCGAACGGCAAGCCTAGTTTTTGGTAAATAGACACTTTTTCTCACATCGCGGGACGGTTTGGACTGGCCAAACCTTGTTTCCGGTTCTAATTCCGGCCCTAAGCTAGAAGAACGAAATTGGAGCGACTGGGCGCGTGGGCTATTTTGTTGGTTTAATTTTCGTTCTCATCGCCCTGTGGCTTGGCCTATCTTGGGATTACTCGCTCAAGCCTGTCATTGCTTCGCTTGGCGCGGTGTCGGTTTTACTCTCTGGTATCCTCGCCTATCGATTTGATATTCTCGATCGTGAAGGCTCTCCATATGCGCGCTTGCCGCAACTGGTGGCCTATTGGGGCTGGTTGATGATCGAGATCTTTAAAGCCAATTGGGTCGTGATCAAAGCCTGTCTGAGATCGAATTTGGATATCAATCCAGCTTTGGTGAAAGTTAAGACCGGCTGCGAGAGCGACTTAGCACGGACGGTTTTCGCCAATTCGATCACGCTGACCCCTGGCACGGTCAGCGTCGAAGTGGAAGGCAATAAAATTCTCGTCCACGCTTTGTATGAGGAAGAGGCCGGCCCTGGGGCATTCGATGAGATGGATCGTCGCTCTAAGCAGGCTTGTGATGGAGCGGGTACGTCATGATCGGAGCTGCCGCGCTTGCACTTGTTGTCGCGATCGCGCTGATGTTGATCCGCGCCTTGCGTGGTCCGACGCTTTATGACCGTGTGGTTGCGGTGAATTCCCTTGGGACGAAGATTATTCTTCTGCTCGGGGTCATAGGGTTTTTGACGGGGCGTCCAGATTTTCTTGATATTTCAATCCTTTACGCGCTGATCAATTTCGTTTCGACCATCGCGATTTTGAAATTCTTCCGCTATCGCTCCTTCCAAGTGTCGCTGGACCGACGTGGACGGGGAGGCTCGCGATGACGGTGATCATTGAATATTGGGAAGCTATGCGTCCGGCGCTCGGATCTGCACTCTTATTGGTTGGCGCGATCTTGGCGCTGATTGGAACGATTGGCGTCCTGCGCTTTCCTGATTTTTACACCAGATTGCACGCTGCGAGCATCACCGATACCGCCGCCGCCACTTTGGCGATCGTGGGAATGATGCTTCTCGCGCCGACGCTTGCGATCATGTTCAAACTGGTCGTCGTATGGCTGTTTCTATTTTTAACCGGACCAACCTCTTCCCACGCGGTTGCCAACGCTGCGCACACAGCTGGCTTGCAGCCTTTGATCGGTCGCCTCGACGAAGATAAAGGGGGCTCGCAGTGACGGGTTTTGAAGGCGCGACACTCGCCATCGATCTCTTGAATATTACACTTTTGACGCTCTTATTCGTGGTCGCCATTGCGATTGCGCGGCTCAGGAGCCTGTTCGCGATCGTCATGCTATCGGGAATTTATTCCCTTATTTCAGCGACTTGGTTCGTCGCACTGGATGCTGTCGATGTTGCCTTTACCGAGGCGGCAGTGGGCGCGGGTATTTCAACCGCATTGTTCCTTGGCGCTATGGTTTTGACGTCCCGTACGGCGAAAGCCGAGAAAGGCGCGAACCGGATTGTGCCGCTCATCGTCGTCATCGCCACGGGCGCGATGCTGAGCTATGCAACGATTGATCTGCCCGGGTTTGGCGATGCGATGTCTCCCGCCAACACTGGGGTCGGCGTGGAATACCTAGAGCGGACATATCCTGAGATCGCCATTCCCAATGTGGTAACCGCTGTCCTGGCAAGCTATCGGGGGTTTGATACGCTCGGAGAGGTGGGTGTGGTCTTCGTCGCGGGTCTTGCGGTGACGCTTTTGCTCGGATTTGGAGAACGCTCGCTCGGCGCCACGGTGCGGCGCGAAGATCGTATGCCTGAGCCGCCAAAGGAAGAGGACGAATCATGAAGGGCGACCATCACGTCATTCTGCGCGTCGTCGCCAAAGCGCTGATCCCGGTGATCGCGCTTTACGGCTTCTATGTGCACTTTCATGGTGAATACAGCCCCGGCGGCGGCTTCCAGGCTGGCGTGATCCTCGCCGTGACGGTCATCCTCTATTCTTTGATCTTCGGCATTGCCCCGACCATGCGTGCCATCACGCCGGGATTTGCCCGTTTTATCGCTGGGCTCGGTTTTATCATTTATGTCGGAGTTGGCTTCTGGGCGCTCGCCATGGGCGGCAATTTCTTGGAGTATGACGCTCTGTTCCGAGAAGAGCCGGGCGGGCATATCGGTCAGCATTTTGGCATTATCGTAATTGAGATTGGCGTTTTGTTCGCCGTCGCTGGATCAATGGTCTCGATCTTTTACGCGTTTGCGGGCCGCGTTAGCGAAATCCGCGATGAGGACTGGTAGCGATGCTAGAATTTGTACTCGAACGCGGAAACTATTGGGCGATCATCGGTTTGATGATGATTGGCCTCTACATTTCTTTTTCTGCCACCAATATGATCAAACGCCTGGTTGGGCTTGGCCTATTCCAAACCTCAATCATCTTGCTTTACACCTCGCTGTCGCGGATTGATGGCGGCACGGCGCCAATCCTGTTTGGCAAAGACTATGGCAAGAGCAAAAGTCATGATGAAAGCTCAGCCTATGGCAACGAAGGCGCTGAATCTGGCGCGGATGCCGCCGCTCACGGCGCGTATGATGGCGGGCACGGCTATAGCGCCGATGGCCTCGAAAACGTCTATTCAAACCCATTGCCACATGTGTTGATGTTGACCGCCATTGTGGTCGGCGTCGCGACTCTAGCAGTGGGGCTCGCCATTATTGTCCGCATTCGCGAAGCCTATGGCACAGTCGAGACAGACGAGATCCGGGCGATGGATTTAGAAGTCGCGATTTCTGAAGCCGCTGCGGAAGCCGAAGAAAGCAAGGCGGGCGCGGTATGATTGAACTGATAGCCTCATGGGTGCCGACAGACATTGCGGCGCACGCCCCCGCGCTGCTGGTGGGTGTACCGATGTTGCTGGCGCCATTCGCGGCCTT